>JAUSKG010000031.1 GCA_030647005.1 bacterium | reverse complement strand
ACCCCCTTCCACCCCTCTCTGCGTATCTCACCCTCTTCGCGCAGCACCATGAGAAGACGGGGGAGCCGTTGGATGATTTCACTCAACCGGGAGGCACCTGGTCGTGGCTCTTTGGTGTCGTGGACCCGAGCACAGCGTCCGACGGGCCGTGTGTGAACGCGGGCTGGAGCACCGATGGGCTGTTTCTGCTTCGCGATCGCCCTGGGCATGCGCGTTCGGATTCGCGGTTGCGGTGCGCTCGATGACCCCTAGATTTTACTTTTGCATTTTACTTTTACTTTTCCGCCACACCCGTGTCATTGCGAGGGAGTCCGCGAGCTTGCCTCGGGATTCCGGCTTGCTTCCATCTCGCAACGTCGGCATCCGCGACGTGGCAATCCCGATCATACCAGCACAACGGTGAAAACCGCGTACGCTCTATGACCGGGATTGCCACGGCACTCGGGGACTCGTGCCTCGCAATGACAGGGGGGGTGTGATGGGTTTTGACCCCGCGGTGTCACTGCGCGTGGTGCCACGATCCCCGTAGGGGAGGGGTTTACCCCCTCCCGTCCCCGCGTTTGATGCACTATACTCCTATCTATGCGTGTTGTCATCGTGGGGTCAACTGGGATGCTCGGACAGCAGCTCGTCCGAGCATTTTCGGATGATGATGTCTTCGCGTGGGGGCGCGCGGCGTGTGATGTGACCGACGCTGTTGCGGTACGGGAGATGATTTGCGCCGCCGCGCCGGCGATTGTCATCAACGCGACCGCATACAACGCCGTGGACCGTGCAGAGGAGGAACCGGAGTCCGCGAACGCGGTGAACGGGTACGCGGTGGGATTCCTCGCGGAAGCAGCAGCCGCGTGTGGGGCATCTTTCGTGCACTACTCGAGCGATTACGTGTTTGGAGGTGGAGCTGCTGCGCTCGGGGCATACCCCGAGGATGCGGAACCCTGTCCGATCTCCGCGTACGGACGCTCGAAGCTCTTGGGAGAACAGGAGCTCCGGCGCGTTGCTACTGCGCACCCGCGTTTGCGATGGTACTGCATCCGCCTCTCGCGGCTGTTCGGGACGGCCGCGCGCTCGGCTGGTGCGAAGCGGAGTTTCGTCGAGCTCATCCTCGAGCGAGCGGCAACGACGGATCGGCTTGAGGTGGTAGACGGCGAGTGCGCGTCGCCGACGTACGCGCCGGACCTTGCGGTAGCGACGCGCGCGCTCATCTCGGGGACGTACGCGAACGGCATCTACCATCGGACCAACGATGGTGCATGTACCTGGTACGCGTTTGCGGAGGCGATACTCGCGCGAATAGGGTGGCAGGGCGAGCTCGTCGCGGTTCCGCCATCGCGTTTCCCGCGTCCCGCCGCGCGTCCGGCGAGCTCGGTGCTTGTCACAACGAAACTCCCACCGTTGCAGCGGTGGGAGGATGCGCTCGCGTTGTTCCTCGCGGAGCTCGCGCGCGATACGCGATGACCGATCACCGGCGCGGTCCCGAGAGCGGAAGCTCCCAGAGGCCGGACGCGCCGTCGCGCTCGCCGGCGATGAAGAGCGTACTCCCGTCCTGCTGCACGGTGATTCCGCGGATTCCATCGAACGCGGCGAGGGGTGTCGTAGACGCTTCACCGGCACTGTCCCGCGCGAGAGCATGGACATCCTTTGCGGTTGCGACGATGAGCGATGACGTGCCCGGGAGCCAGAGCGCATCCACGAGCGGCGCGTCGCGCCTGACGAGGAGGCGCTCCGTGGGCGGGTCGTGCTCCTCGGTCCAGAGCTCGAACGTTTCGGTGAACCAGCGCGCGGCGGTCGCGTCGTATGGCGACCGACGAAAATCAAACCCCTCGCGTACGGTGATGGTACCCGTCGTGGTATTCACCGTGACGGTGCGTCTCGGGGCATCGGTCTCCACGGTAATCGTCGTTCCACGGAGGTCGAGAAAACGCGTGAGCGCGAGGTCGGTGGCGAGCGTGGCGACGGTCGTCGTCGGATCGCCGTTCGTGGGGATGCGCTGGAGCGTGTTGCCGTGTGCCGTGCGCACCGTCGTGTAGAGCGCATCGCGCGAAACGGCGAACGGTGTTTCCGGAATGGCGATCGGGAGTGGGATCGCGCGGCCGCTGTCCACGGAAATGCGGAAGATGCGACCGGCGGTCGTGGCGATGACCGCGTCGCCGGAACCGAGCTCCCACTGCGCGGTGTCCGGGGCCGCATCGAGGATGCGCGCGAGTGCGAGGGGCTCGTGGGGTGCACGGGGATCAATGACGAGGACATCCGTCGCCGTGCGCACGAGGAGTCGCGCATCACGCGGTGACCAGATGACTTCCATCGCGCGGCGCGCGTCCTGCGGTGTGCGGAGGACGAGCGTGCGCGTGCCGTCCTTGAGGTCGTGGATCCAGAGCTCCTCGAACCCCGCATCGGCGCGGATCGCTGCGCCAAAGCGTGCGTCCGCGCTCGCGGTGTACGTCGTGATGGTGCCGCGCACGAGGAGCGACGGGCTCGCGTCGCGGAAGAGGTGCACGTCCGTCGCGAAGGTGGTCTCGCCGCTCACGACTGCGACGCGCTGCTCCCAGGGGTGATAGCCATCCCGCATCACGCGGAGCGTGTAGACGTTCTCCCCAAGGCCGCCAACGCGCGCGGGTAGTCGCGTCGCGCGCACCTCGCCATCCACGAGCACGACGGCATCGCTTGGACCCCCATCCACGACGATGAGCCCGGTCCGCTCGAGGCGGTGCTTGCCAGGGTGGTAGCGGTACCCCATGCTGTACAATGCCAGGAGAGGTGCCACGATAAAGAAGACGGCCATGAAACTCACATAGATTGTTCGGCGGAGCCAGAGTGGCATAGTGTCATGCAATGTATGTATCCCGATCCATTGTTCTCGATCACTGGACCGTCCACCATCCACGGTTCGATTGCTGTTGCCGGAGCGAAGAACGAAGCGTTGAAGCTCTTTGCCGCCGCCCTCCTTGCGGACGCACCCGTGACGGTGCGCCGCACGCCGGACATCGAGGACGTCCGACGGATGGTAGAGATGGTGCGCGCGCTCGGCGCGACGGTGACGGGGGGTCCTCACGAGTATACCATTGATGCCGCGTCGCTCGCAGTTGCCGAGCTGCCGGAGGCACTCATGGGGAAACTCCGGGCTGGTCTCGTACTCATCGGCCCGCTCCTCCATCGTTTTGGCAAAACCGTCGTGTCACTCCCTGGCGGCGATGTCATCGGGCGACGCCCCATTGATTTTTTCATTGACGGTTTTCGGGCATTCGGTGTGACGGTAGATGAGCAGCCGAATGCGGTGCGGTTCACCATCGTACCATCGCGCATCGGTGCATCGCACTACACATTCCCATTCGTCAGCGTCACGGGGACCGAGGCGCTCCTGCTCTACGCGGTGCGCGCCCCCGGGATGACGACCCTTGAGAACGTCGCGATGGAGCCGGAGGTCGTCGCGCTTGGCGAGTTCCTCAATGCGTGCGGCGCGCGCATTGACGGGCTTGGGACGCCGACGTTGCGCATTGATGGCGTGGATCGGCTCGCCGGTGGGATTGTCACGTGCATTCCGGATCGCATCGAGGCCGTGACGTTCGCGGCGTTCGTCGCAACGTGCGGTGGATCTCTCGAGATCACCGATTGTGATCCTGCACACCTCCGCGTGCCGATCGCGTACCTCCGTGCCATGGGGGCAGTCATCGAGGAGGGTACAACATCGCTACGGGTGACGGTGGATGGACCACTGCGCTCCGTGTCGTTTCGGACGCACGAGTACCCGGGCATGGCAACGGACTTCCAGCCGCCGCTCACCGTCGCGCTCACCCAGGCATCCGGCGTTGCGCTCGTGCACGAGACGATCTACGAGGGCCGACTCTTCTACGTGGATCGTCTGAATAGGATGGGCGCGAACATTATTCTCTGTGATCCGCATCGCTGCGTCGTCGCGGGGCCGCAGCGTCTGTACGCGGCAGTTCTCGGCTCACCGGATATCCGCGCCGGAATCGCACTCGTCATCGCCGCCGCAGCGGCTGAGGGTACGAGCACCATCCACAACGTGTACCAAGTGGATCGCGGGTTCGAGCGCATTGAAGCGCGACTGCGCGCGATCGGCGTGCGCATCGAGCGACGCGAGGGCGGCACTCAGTCGTAGGGGGTAATCCTCCTCGTGAAACGTGCTACGGTATACGAGTATGCAGATCACACGACGACACCTCCAAGCACTCGTCGGCATCGCGCTCCTTGTTGCGAGCTGGTGGGTGGGGTACTTCTCCGGCCAACAGCGCGCGCGGAGCGAGTTGCTCGTTGGCGAGACGCCGACGCGCGTTGTCGCGCGCGACCAACCGGTCCCGCAGGACGTGCGGGAGGTGGATTTTGGGTTGTACTGGGAGGTGTGGTCGCTCATTGACCGCGACTACCTCCGCCGTCCCGTGGATGAGGGTGAACGCTTCTACGGGTCCCTCGCCGGCATGGTCGCCGCGCTCCACGATCCGTACTCCGCATTTTTCGATCCCGAGCGCGCGAAGCTCTTCCGCGAGGACCTCTCCGGATCGCTCGAGGGCATCGGCGCGGAGATCGGCATCCGCAACGACACGCTCACGGTCATCGCGCCACTCGCCGGAACGCCGGCGGAGGCGGCGGGATTGCGGGCGGGCGACCTCATTTTCGCCGTTGACGATGCGCCGACGATGGATTTGACGCTCGAGGAGGCCGTCGCGCGCATTCGCGGCATACGCGGGACCTCCGTGAAACTCTTCGTTCAGACCCCCGGGGACGACGCACCGCGGGATGTTTCCATCGTCCGTGATGTCATCGAGATCGAGAGCGTTGTCACGGAGACACGCACGACACCGGCTGGCAACACCGTTGCCGTCGTGCGCATCTCGCACTTCAACGGCGACACACTCGAGCGGTTTGACATGGCGGTGCGCGCACTCCTCGGACGCGGTGATCGCGGCATCGTCCTCGATCTCCGGAATGATCCCGGCGGGTTCCTTGATGCGGCCATCGCCGTGGCGGGGGAGTGGGCCGAGCGCAAGGTCATCGTGCGCGAGCGGGCGAATGACGGCCGCGTGCAGGAGCATCGCGCGAGTGGACTCGCACGACTCCAGCACCTCCCGACGGTCGTGCTCGTGAACGGTGGCAGCGCGTCGGCGTCGGAGATCGTCGCTGGTGCGCTCCAGGACTACGCGTACGCAACGATCGTCGGGGAACAGACCTTTGGCAAGGGCACGGTGCAGCACCTCACCGGTCTGCGTGACGGCTCTGCGCTCAAGCTCACGATCGCGGAGTGGCTCACGCCGTCCGGCATGTCCATTGAGGAGCGTGGCATCACGCCGGATATCGTGGTACCAGATGCGGAAGACGATGCGGAGGCGGGGAGTGACCCGCAACTCGAGCGGGCACTCATGGAACTCGATGCGTTGCGTGTGGAATAAGGCGAGTACGTATGCGCGTCATTCTCCTCAAGGACATTCCGGACCTCGGCGATGCGGGTGATGTCGTGGAGGTGGAAGGTAGCCACGCACAGGACACCCTGTTCCCGAAGCACCTCGCGATCTCTGCAACCGAGGAAGCTCTCGCGGAGCATGCTGCCGCGGCGGAGGCGCAGCGCATCGCGAGCGAGCATGAACTTGGCGAACTCCAGCAGCTCGCAGAGGACCTCGACGGGTACGAGCTCGTCATTACCGCGAGCGCGAATGCAGAGGGAACGCTCACGGGAGCGATCGGCATTCCTCAGATTGTCACGCGACTCGCAGCAGAGGGGAGAGATGTAGCAGGAGCGTGGATGCAGCTCGATACGCCGCTCACCGAGATCGGCGAGTACACCGTACGGTGCGCCATGCCGCACGGCCTAGAGGCAGAGTTCCGTGTGATCGTAGAGGCAGCATGATGGAACATCCCCCCATCCCCGAACGCCACCACGGCATCGCGAAGCACGACCTCCCCCGCGATGTCCGTTCCTACGTGAAAAACCTCGAACAGCAAATCCGAGACCAGTTCCGTGCACTCGGATACCACGGACCCCTCACGAACATTGATGAGGTGGAAACCGCCGTCGCCTCCCTCCGCACCACCACCACCCCCCGCGACCTCCCGAGCATCACCCACCTCACCACCCTCTCCCACGCCCTCTCCGAGGCATACCGCACGGGAACCATCCCCGAATCCGAAGCCCCCGAAGGTCACCTCCCATACGAAGCATGGAGCACAGACCTCAACGACTTCCTCCACCAAAACAACCTGGAGCTCAAAGACGGCTCCACCATTGAGCAATGCCTGGAACACCAGCAGGACTGGTACCGCTCCACCTACAACGACCCCAACTTCACCGTTGACTTCCGCGTCCTCACCATGACCCCGGAGCGTCTCGAGGACATCAAGGCAGCTATCGAGCGCAGAGAAGTCAACCACCTCCTCCTCGTTTCCCCACCCCGAAAAGAAACCCTCACACCAGACGAAATCTCCGATCCAACACTCGGAGACCTCCCCCGCACCCTCACCCGCGTGCTCTTTGACCGGCTCATCCGCAACAGCAACATCAAGGTCTGGCCACGCATGAACCCCACCCCTGACGACTTCCTCAACCAGCTCCGCGACCTCACCCTCAGAGACCTCACGCGGAACACCCTCCCCCCGGAAGACCCGAACTACATTCCCGTCCCCTTTGACAAAGATCACTGGCTCGAATACCTCCAAGCCCTCTACCCCACGCTCAAGTGCCCCGCCATCATTGACCCCGAAACCCACGAGACCCCTCCCCCAGAAGTATCCTTTGTCGCCTGGGAGCAACATCCACCAACAGATCGCCTGATTCCTGATCCCCAAAATCCCGCGACGCTCACCGCCGAAACCATCCAGAACAAGTCCCAGCTCGACGCCGTCCGTCTCCGCTACCCTATTCCCACTCTCTCTCAGTACCTCGTCCTCTTCCGGCAACACTACGATGCCGAGGGCGGAGCAGGACATGAGCTCGATCGCACGACCTGGTCGTGGCTGTTTGGGGTTATTGATCCGCAGCGGTTTCCCGATCGTCCTGCGGTGGGCGTGTACTGGAGCACCGATGGGCTGGGCGTGCGTCGGAATGCTCCCGGGATTGCGGGCTCGACCGGTCGGCTGCGTTCCGTGCGCTGAGACCCAGCATTTGGTTTTGGGGTTTGGATTTGGGTTTCCGCCACCACCGTGTCATTGCGAGGGAGTCCGCTCCTCTCTGTCATTGCGAGGAGTCCGCGACGTGGCAATCCCGGTCATACCAGTACAGAGGTGAAAACCGCGTACGCTCTATGACCGGGATTGCCACGGCACTCAGGGACTCGTGCCTCGCAATGACAGAGAGAGGGGTGATGATAGATGACATCCTTGCGGTGTCACTGCATGTGACGTCACGATCCCCGTAGGGGAGGGGTTTACCCCCTCCCGTTCGCGCCTCCCACACGGCCGTACTCCGTTTGTTATACTACGTCCATGTCCACCAAGCGTCCAAAACCTGTCGTCCTCTGCATCCTCGATGGGTACGGCATTGCGCCGGATCACGAGGGAAACGCGATCACGCGGGCGAAGACGCCACACTTTGATCGGCTCGTGCAGACGTACCCGACGATGACGCTCGCTGCGGCCGGTCTCGAGGTGGGGCTTGCACGCGGTGAGATGGGGAACTCCGAGGTGGGGCACCTGAACATCGGAACCGGGCGGGTGTTCTACCAGAATCGCCCCCGTATCGATCAGGCCATCCTCAGCGGCGCGTTTCAGGAGAATTCCGTCTTTCAACGCGCAGCGGCACACGTTCGGGAGCACGGTTCGCGGCTCCACATCGTTGGTCTCCTCTCACCCGGTGGCATTCATAGCCACCAGGATCACTGCTTCGCGCTTCTCGAGGTTGCAAAGCAGGCCGGTGTTGCCGAGATATTTGTCCACGTCATCCTCGACGGGCGTGATGCGATTCATAACAGCGGCGGGCGATTTGTCGCTGCGTTGGAGCGGCGCATGGAGAAGGTCGGTGTGGGGAAGATCGCGTCGCTCTCCGGTCGCTACTACGCCATGGATCGTGATCACCGATGGGATCGCGTTGCGCTCGCGTACCACGCGATGGTGGACGGCGAGGGGGCATTGGCGACCGACGCAGGAGATTCCATCGCGGCGAGCTACGCGAAGCGCGTCTACGACGAGGAGTTCGTCCCGACGGTCATCGTGGAGGGCGGGGAGCCGATCGGGAAGATTGCGGACGACGATGCGATACTGTTCTTCAACTTTCGTGCGGATCGCGCTCGGCAACTCTCACACGCATTTGTAGATAAGGACTTCAGGGAGTTCGAGCGCACGAAGGTCCAGCGGCTCTTCTTTGGGACCATGATGGAGTACGAGGAGGGGCTCACGAAGGAAGTCGCGTTTCCGTCCGAGGACATCCCAACGTGCCTCGCAAAAGTGTGGTCGGATGCCGGCCTCGCGCAGCTCCATGTTGCCGAGACCGAAAAGTACGCGCATGTGACGTTCTTCTTCAATGGGATGCGGGAGGAGGCGTACCGCGGCGAGGAGCGCGTGCTCGTTCCCTCACCGAGCGTTGCGACGTACGATACGGTGCCGGCGATGGCTGCGGAGAAGATCACGAAACGCGTGGTGCAGGAGGTTGCTGCTGGCGCGTACGATGTCGTCGTGGTGAACTTCGCGAACGTCGACATGGTTGGCCATACGGGAAAGCTCGGGCCTACCGTGAAAGCGGTCGAAGCGATCGACGCGTGCATCGGTGCGCTCGAGCACGCGGTCCTCGCGAAGGGTGGTATCCTCGTGATTACCGCGGATCACGGGAACGCGGAGATCGTGAAGAAGCTCGATACCGGCGAGATCGACAAGGAGCACGAGACCAATCCCGTACCGTTCATTGTCTGCGGAGAGCAGTTCGCGGGGCAGGTGAATGCAGAGCTGGAGTCGCTCGGTGGCGACCTCTCGCTCCTCCAGCCCACCGGCATCCTCGCGGATGTTGCACCCACCATCCTCAAGATCATGGGCATGAGAAAACCATCGGCCATGACGGGACAATCGTTGCTGTAGACCACCAGCAATTTCAAATCTAACATGTGAATTTTTTGAGCGTTGTTTACACACAGCACTTCTCGTAGACGATCTCCGTCCCCCCGTCATTTCGAGCGAAGTGAGCGCATGGGCGAACGAAGTCGAGAAATCTCATCTTCTCTGGGGAATCGTCATACCATAGAGATCTCTCCGCTCTCTGTTGCGGAGCCTGCCCTGAGCGAGTCCGCGAGTCGAACGGGGTCGAGATGACGAAATATAGTGGACGATGAGACAGAAAAGTGTAAACAACTCTCGTGATTCTTACATCTAACATCGCAAATCTAAAAATTTTCCTATGCGTATCCTCGACATCTTCAAGCGCAGGAAGGCAGCCTCGTCCACGCCGGAGGTGGAGCATGGTCTCGACGATGTGCACGTCCAGCTCCGCCGTGCGATCGAGCACTGCGACGCCTACCGCATCGCGCGCGATGCGGGTCAGAAGGTGACGATCCAAGAGCTCGTCACACGTCTCCATCGCAACAACTTCTCCCGCGCCGTCATCAAACAAGCCGTCGAGGAGAGCTGGGGTGAGGAGGTGACGGAGCAGATGCTCGGATGACGGTTGGCCGATGATCCACGGCGTGCACAGATGTTGCTCTGGGTGCAGAAAATATGCCGGGTCCCAAGCTTGGGACCCGGCGTTCGCGCACGATGTTTACCGCAAAACTGCAATGTCGGTGATCACCCACGTACCAGGTTCGAATGTCGGCCTCTCTTCAAAAATGCCGCTCACTCGCCAAATGCGCTCGGGCTCGTTGGCGTCGCCGTAGTATCCAGCGACGCGCGCTCCAAAGATACCGAAGTAGCCTTCGAGATCGAGTACAGCGATACGATCAGGGCTGTCTTGGATTCCAAGGGTGCGTGGCACCCAGGAAATATCCGCCCTCAGTTGTTCGGCGAGATCACCAGCAAGGAGATACGTGGCGGCATCGTAATCAAGAGGATCGGGAGGGAGGACGAGATCGAAGAATCGTTCGACGGTTGCCCGTTGCTTGCGCGCCACGCTTTTGAAAAGCGCATCTATGGATCCAATTTCCGATGCGGCGACCTCGATCAACTCGCCGTAGCCACGTCTGAGCTGTTCGAGTTCTACAGATTGATCGTCCTTCATCTGTTCGATCTTTGCAATTTGCTCCATGAGCACCGCGTTCTGCGCGCGGAGGAATGCTGCGTCCTCCTCTTCGCCCTGTTGGGTTATGGTAAGCAGGAGCGCAGCGATTCCACCGACGATAACCGTAGCCGCGGCGGCTGCCACAATCACATGCACCAACGGAAACGGACGCGTTGGCTCTTGCGGTGTGGTTGATGTTTCGTGTACTTGATCCATAAAGGAAAATATGAGAAGCTCTTACCGATAGCATACACCCCGGTAAATGCTTCCTCAACACCCCCGTCGTCATTGCGAGTCCGCGAAGCAATCTCACCTGCAACAATTGGCTGAACCGCATGAGATTGCTTCGCGGACTCGCAATGACGACCGTTGGAGAGGTCTCCAAGATATACTTGCAGCTCTATGACCCCCGCCATTATTGCCCACTACCACGAGATTGCGCTCAAGGGGCGGAATCGTGACATGTTCGAGAAGCAGCTCGTCGAGAATATTCGATGGGCACTCCGTGCTGTTGCCGGATGTGAGGTGAAGCGGATGAGCGGGCGGATCGTGGTCAGGGGAGTAGACGGCGCGGGCGCAGTGGCGAATGTCGCAGAGCGTCTCCAGAAAATCTTTGGTATCGTAAACATCCTCACGGGCCACGAGGTGCGACAGCCGTACGCGGAGCTTGAACAGGATGTCGTCGAGAGCGTGAGGTGCCAGGTTCCAGATACGAGCGGCAGGTCCTTCGTCGTGCGCGTGAAGCGGGGGCAGAAGAGTTACCCGAAGAACTCCATGGAGCTCGAGCGCGAGCTCGGGGCGGCGATCGTGCAGGCGACCGGCATGGCAGTTAACCTCACGACCCCCGACATAACGGTGTACGTCGAGATCATTGAGCGAACATCTTTTGTGTTCACAACGAAACGCTCCGGTGCGGGCGGGTTGCCGGTCGGGGTGTCCGGACCGGTGCTCTGTCTCATCTCGAGCGGGTTCGATTCGCCAGTTGCGGCATGGAAGCTCATGCGGCGCGGATGCATCGTGGACTTCGTGCACTTCCACTCGTACCCGTACACGTCCGACGCTTCGATGCGGAACGTGGACGAGATCGTGCAGACCCTCCAGCCGTGGCAGCAGGATCGAGGGCGACTCACGCACGTCTCGCTCATTGACTACCAGAAGCAGGTGATGATGGATGCGCCAGCAGACCTCCGCGTGCTCCTCTACCGCAGGATGATGCTGCGCGTCGCCACGCGCATCGCGATCGCGCAGCACAACGGCGCGCTCGTCACCGGCGAGAGTGTTGGCCAGGTGGCCTCGCAGACCATCCCGAACCTCGCGGCGGTGGAGGCGGCAACGACGCTCCCCGTACTCCGTCCGCTCATCGGTGAAGACAAGCAGGACATCATCGAGTTCGCGGAGCGGATCGGTACCGCGGAGATCTCAAAGCGTCCCTACGACGATTGCTGCTCGCTCTTCACGCCCGCACATCCCGCAACACGCTCGACCGTACAGGACCTCGACCGCGCGGAGCAACAGCTCGGTGCGGACGCATGGGTCGAGACGCTCACGGCTTCTGTGCTAGGATAGTGCTAGGTGCGACGTCGTGCCGCACGCCCCGTGTCATTACCGTTCCTCCGTATGGCCATGGATCAAGCGATCAAGGATTTTCCGCAGCAGTTCACCTTCACGCCGGAGATCGTGGGGACCGTCCGGAAACACCGCGCGTTCGTTGTGGCGGGCATGGGCGGTTCCGCGCTCGCGGTCGGCCTCCTCCGCCTGTGGAAGCCCGAGCTCGATATGGTCACGCACCGCGACTACGGGCTGCCATCATGCACCGATCTCTCAGAGCGTCTCTTCATCGCAAGTTCCTACTCGGGGAATACGGAGGAGACCCTCGACGCGCTCGCAGCCGCACGGGCACGCGGACTCGATGTGGCCGTAGTGGCGACGGGCGGGGAGCTGCTCACGGTCGCGCAAGCCGAGGGACTTCCGTACGTTCAGATGCCTGCGACGGGGATTCAACCGCGGACCGCGCTTGGGTACAGCACGCTCGCACTCCTCGCGCTCGTTGATCCCGATGGTGTCCCGGAGCTCCAGCATGTCGAGCTCGCCACGGACGCGAGCGCGAGTCGTGGGAAGGTGCTCGCAGGACAGCTCGCTGGTCGGGTGCCCGTTGTCTACGCATCCACGCGCAATCGCGCCATCGCGTACAATTGGAAGATCAAGCTCAATGAGACCGGGAAGATTCCCGCGTTCATGAACGTGTTTCCGGAGCTGAACCACAATGAGATGAACGGCTTTGAGGCCATGCCGGCGACCCGGACGCGGACGAGCATGTTCCACGGCATCTTTCTCCATGATGATCGCGATGACGAGCGCACCCGTCGGCGCATGGAGGTCTGTGCGACTATGTACCGCGACCGCGGCGTGCCCGTGGAGGTAGTGCAGCTCGAAGGGGCGGGGACGTGGGCGCGCGTGTGGAACTCGCTCCTCACGGCGGATTGGATGGCGTACCACACGGCGATCGCGAACGGTGCGGATCCCGAGCGCGTGCCCATGGTGGAGGAGTTCAAGCAGTTGATGGTGTAGTGTATGGATCGTATCCTCGCGCTCTGGTGCAACCGTCTCGCTCGCAGGTCGCCCGGGTGGACGTTCCTGAGCATCTTCCTCGCATCGGGGCTCATCTGGTTCCTCGCGGCGGTGGTGGGGGTGATGGCGGTGCTCCTCCTGTCACCGCGCTTTGCGGATCGCCTCCTGCTCGTCGCGCTTTCGAGCGCAATCGCGCTCGCGGTGAGCCACGGCATTGGGGCGTTGCGGTTTCGGAGACGGCCCTTCGTGGCACTCGATGCGGTGGTCCCACTGGTCACCCGCGCCGCGCATGAGAAATCGTTCCCCTCGGATCACGCCGCGATCGCGTTCGCGCTCGTCCTTCCACTCGTGCCGTTCGTGGGGTGGGGGATGCAGGTGGCGCTCCTCACCGGAGCAACGCTCGTCGCCGTCGGCCGCGTCCTCGTCGGGCTCCACTACGTCTCGGATGTCGTTGCGGGAGCAATCATCGGCGGCATGGTCTGGGTCGTGATGGAACAGCTTCTGCACTAGGTTCTTGCGGGGAAGAAAAAACGCCACGCTGTTCGCGTGGTGTTTCTGTGTGCGTCAGTGCTACGCCATGGGGATGCTCGCGGGCAGTCGCTCCCAGTCGCGGAGGAGGGGATCCTGCAACGAGCCAAAGAGCTCGACGACTACCATCGTGGGGACGCCATCAACGTACCCCGAGGCGATGCCGACACCCACGTCGCGGTAGTGTGCGCCGAGGAGGTTTTGCCGGTGCGTCGGACTTTCATTCCACGCGGTGATGAGTGGCTCTTCGCTGAGGAGGTTGATCGCGAGATTTTCGCCGAGGTGGGCGAATGCGTACCCGTGCTCCTGCGCCGCATGCGAGAACGGCGTACCGTCCGCCTGTACGTGGGAGAAGACCCCAGAGCGTACGATACCCTCTGCGCGGTCCTGTGCTGCGGCGGTGAGCGATGCGTCGGCGCGGAGTGGGACAACACCTTCCTGTGCGCGCACCGCGTTCGTCCGTGCGACGACGCCGTCCGCATGGACGCCGGCAGAGATGGTACGCGCGGGAGCAGCGAGGGTGAAGAGGAGGAGTGCGCACGCAAGAACACCCACGAGCGTGGGCGTTCGGGACGTTCGGCAATGTGTCCGCGCGTGGTGTTCCAACTTTCGCACAGTGTAGTGGCTGTTCGTGGCGAGGTCGTACACACCCCTCCCCGTTTGCTGCAGGGCTGCTGATACCGACGTGCCGTAGGAGGTCTCGTTGAGATTCTTGGAGCCCCTGGCAGGTGTATCCACAGCAAGGAACTGTCCTGACTATATCTAGTATAGCACATTCTCGGCGTCAAGTCGAAGCGATGGATGGAATGGCGGTGCTGAGGTGCCCCGGACGTGCTACCGTGGATGACTATGGGTACCTACGCAGTGATTCTCGCTGGAGGGAATGGGACGCGCCTCTGGCCGCTATCGAGGCGGAGCGCGCCCAAGCAGGTGCACGCGCTCCTCGATGAGGAGACGATGCTCCAGAAGACCTACGCGCGAGCCCGGCAGCGGTTCGCGCCGGACGCGATTATCGTGGCGACGACGAGCGCGCACGCGGCGTCGGTGCGTGAGCAGCTCCCGGAGCTCCCGGTGGAGAATCTCCTGGAGGAGCCGTTGCCGCGCGGGACGGCTGCCGCGCTCGGCCTCGCCGCCGTATCGCTCGTCGCGCGCGACTGCGACGCGCGTTTCGTGACGATGCACAGTGACGCGTACGTCGCGGATGACGCGCAGTACCATGTTGCCATCGAGACCGCGCTCGCCGCAGCGGAGCGACCGGACGTGGACGCGGCACTCGTCGGTGTCGCGCCGACGTACGCAGAGACGGGGTACGGGTACATCGAGATGGCGGATGTGGCGGAGCGCGCGGACGGGACGATGGCGTTGCCAGTGACGCGATTCGTCGAGAAACCGGAGCGCGTCATTGCAGAGCAGTACGTCGAGAGTGGACGGTACCTCTGGAACCTCGGGCTGTTCTCGTTCCGAGCACAAAAGTTGCTCAGTCAGATTGCTGTGCATCTCCCCGACCACCACGCCGCATTCCGGAACGCCGCGGATGTCTCGGACCGTGCGGCGTGGACGCGAGCGTTCCTCTCCATGAGCAGCGTATCCATTGACGTCGGAATCGTGGAGCGCCTCGCGCACCTCGTCGTGGTGCCCGCATCCTTCGGCTGGGCAGATGTCGGAAACTGGCGCGCCGTGCATGACATCCTCACGGATAGCGGTCGCGCAACGCCGCGTGCGATCCGAGCGACGCACGTGGGACTCCAGGGTGATGGGAACCTCGTCGTCGCGCCTGAGGGGAAACTCATTGCGACCTACGGGATGCGGGATTGCGTCATCATTGATACAGAGGACGCGCTCCTCATCTGCCCGCGCGAGCGCGCGCAGCACGTGCGGGAGGTCGTTCTAGAACTCGAGCGGCGAGGGATGACGGAATACCTCTAGGGGTGACTCGCCTCCGGCGCAACTCCGGAGGCGCTCTGCTACAATGGGGTGAGTGGGTGTTTTATCCCCATCGAACGTCTATGCGTAAGTTTGCACACCTCGTTGCGGTGAACATGGGGTACGGCCATGAGCGGCCGGCGTATGCTTTGCGGGAACTCTCCGGCGGCGAGATTATCATTGCGAACGACTACCCGGGCATCCCGAAGGACGACCGAGATCTCTGGGAGACGGGGAGGAAGTACTACGAAGCGGTCTCGCGCATGCAGCCCATGCCGGTGATCGGGAAGACCATCTTTCACGCGCTCGTGGATCACCAGCAGGAAATTGATGCGTTCTACCCGCGACGTGATCTCTCGGAGATCTCGTTGCAGTTGCGGTTGATCCAGCACGCGATCGTCGAGCGTAAGCAGGGGCGGCACCTCATCGAGTCACTCAATCGTAAGAATGAAGCGTACAAGCGTCCACTTCCGTTTGTGACGACATTTTTTGCGCCGGCGTTCATGGCGGAGGAGTTTGATTACACGGGTGAGATCTACTGCCTCGTGACGGATGCGGACATCGCGCGCGTGTGGGCGCACTGGAATCCCAAGAAGAGTCGCATCAAGTACTTTGCACCGAACGGGAGGTGCGTGGAGCGACTCATGCTCTACGGGGTCCCGCGGAAGCATATCTACCTCACGGGCTTCGCACTTCCCAAGGAGCTCGTGGGCGGAGCGGAGTCGCGCACGCTGAAGCACGACCTCGGTGTGCGTATGAAGAACCTCGATCCAAACGGGTACTATCGCCACCGGCACGAGGCGACGCTCGCGCGTCACCTCGGCAAGCACTTCCACGAGCAGGAAACGCGGCCGATCACCGTGGCGTTCGCGGTCGGCGGTGCGGGAGCACAGAAGCGTGCCGGCGTTGCGATGCTCCGCGCGCTCCGGCGACGCATTCGGCGCAACGAGATGCGCGTGCTCCTTATTCCGGGGACGCGCATGGAAGTGGCGAGGTACTTTGAGGAGAGCATCCGTGAACTCCGGCTCACACGCGAGCTCCGTCGTGGGGGCGTTATGGTGCTCGCGCGGAAACATCGGAGTGAGTACTTCCATGACTTCACGCACGCCCTTCACGACGTGGACATCCTCTGGACCAAGCCGTCCGAACTCTCGTTCTCCACCGGCCTTGGTATCCCGATCATCATGACCGAGCCCATCGGATCGCAGGAGGAGTTCAATCGTCAGTGGCTCCAGCAGATCGGCGGTGGCATTGATCAGCTCGATCCGCAGTACGCGGATGAGTGGCTCTGGGATTGGATCCAGTCCGGCGCGCTCGCGCGTATGGCTTGGAACGGCTACATCGAGGCACCAACGCACGGGACGTACCGCATCGAATCCATCGTGAAAGGGAAGCCCATTGAGCTCGAGCCGCATCCGCTCGTCGTCTAGGTCTCGCGTACTCTCGTATGCCGTTCTGGCTCATCGTCGTCATCGCCGCGCACCTCCTGAACGCCGTGGCGTTCCTCGTGGACAAGTACCTCCTCGCGAGAGCGGTGCCCAAGCCGGCAGTGTACGCGTTCTACGTCGGGCTCCTCGGGTCACTTGGGATCTTGGCCCTCCCGTTTGACTGGCAACTTCCGTCAGGCGGTCAGTGGGTGCTCGACGGCGCAGCGGGTGCGACGTTCGTCATCGCACTCCTATGCTTCTTTGGTGCGTTGAAGCGCGGGGAGGCATCGCGCATCGTTCCGTATGTGGGCGGTACCATTCCCATCTGGACGTTTGTCCTCGCGTACCTCTTCCTTGGAGAGCGACTCGCCGCGCCTGCGCTCTTCGCGTTCATCGTCCTTGTCGCTGGTTCCGCGCTCATCACGCGGGAGGGGGGCAGAGGTGGGGAGCGCAAGCGGCACGCGTACACGATGGCATCCCTGAGTGCAATCGCGTTCGCGGTGACCGCGGTGCTCATGAAGGCCGTCTTCACCGAGCAGTCGTTCCTCGCGGGGTTCGCATGGACGCGCGTTGGTGCGACAATCGCTGCGTTGGCCATCCTCCTCCACGCGCCAAGCCGTCGCGCGATTGTACAACCGGCCGCACGTCCCCGCGGCAGTACTGCCGGACTTTTCATTGCCGGCCAGGGTGCCGGCGCGCTTGGGTTTTTCGCACTCCAGTACGCGATCAGCGTGGCCTCGCCGACGATCATCAACGCACTCCAGGGCGTGCAGTACGCGTTCCTCTTCCTCTTTGCAGTGTTTTTTGGCGGGCGCTTCCCGCAGCTGCGTGAGCGGCTCAATCGGCGCATCATCTCTGGCAAAATCATCTCGATGGTCCTCATTGCGATCGGCCTCGCGCTCCTTGCTGCGGGTGCGTAGGCCGCGCGCGTGGCGCGTGAAGCGTCTTGCGCAATACGGAGCGCTCGCGCTCAGCGTCTGTATCATCGCGTATGCAGCGCTCTTCCTCGTGCCGCCACGTGCGGGGGGAGCGGTCATCGGTGTGCACTTCTCCAAACAGCACGCGGTGTCGTTGGGGCTCGACTGGCAGGAGACCTATCGCGCGCTCCTCGATGACCTCTCCGTGCGTCGCGTGCGCCTCAGCGCGAACTGGCCCGATGTCGAGCCACAGCCCGGCACGTTTGACTTCCGTGATCTCGACTGGATGATGGATGAGGCAAACACCCGCGGCGCATCCGTGCTCCTCGCCGTGGGCCGGCGACTCCCACGGTGGCCGGAGTGCCACATTCCGGATTGGGCGACGCAACTGCCCGATGCCGAGCAGCAGGAGGCCATCGAGCGCGTCATTCGCGTCGTTGTCGAGCGGTACCGTGCCCACCCTGCGCTCGTCATGTGGCAGGTGGAGAACGAACCGTTCCTCTCCGTGTTCGGGGAGTGCCCGGAGCTCGATGTGGCATCGCTCCAGCGTGAGGTGGAGATCGTCCGCGCACTCGATCCGCACCACGACATCCTCATCACGGACTCGGGAGAACTCTCGTTCTGGCATCGCGCTGCGCGTGTTGGTGATCGGCTTGGCACGACGATGTACCGCGTCGTCTGGTCGCGGTTCGTGGGGTATTGGAGCTACGATACGTTCATCCCCGCCGCGTGGTATCGTCTCAAGGCGTTCCTCGTCGGCGTGTCGCCAGAACACATGGTGATCTCGGAACTCCAGGCAGAACCGTGGGCACCACATGGTGACGTGACGGTGCTCCCGATCGTCGAGCAACGGCGCTCCATGGACGCGGAGCGATTCCTTCGGAACGTCGCCTTCGCGCGGTCCACAGGCTTCCGCGAGATCTACCTCTGGGGTGCGGAGTACTGGTACTGGCTCCGCGCGCACGGAGATGCTTCCATGTGGGAAACGGCTCGCGGCGTGCTCAAGGAGTAGCGCATCTTTGGCGCTCCCGCGCCAGCTTCAGAGGGAGCATGCTGACGTGGTAGCACCACATATGCAATGGACACCAAAGAGTTTTATGGGAAAACGCGTCACCGTCATGGGCCTCGGGCTCCATGGCGGGGGGTTGGCCGTCACCGCGTGGTTCCTCACGCATGGCGCCATGGTGACGGTGACGGATCGTAAGACCGCTGGCGAGCTCGCGCCGAGCGTCCGTGCGCTCGCGCAGCTCCTCGTGCGACACCCCGCTTTCCGCGAGCGGTTGCACCTCGTGCTCGGCAAACACCGCATGCGGGATTTTACGCATGCGGACCTCGTCGTGCAGAACCCCGGTGTGCCGCGGGAGTCCCCGTACCTTGCGGCAGCAGCGCGGGCGGGCGTGGCAATCGAGAATGAGGCGTCGCTCTTCTTCCGGATCCTCAAGGGCGTGCCGTCACCGCCGCAGATTATGGCGGTGACGGGCACGCGTGGCAAATCTACCACGGCAGCTCTCCTCCATCAAATGGTCCTTGCCGATGGGCGGAAAGCGTACCTCGCGGGGAACATCCGCCGTCCCATGTTCGATCAGATTGCCGCGATCATGCGCGCCGCGCGACGACAGGAGGTCTTCGTTGTCCTCGAGCTCTCGAGTTGGCACTGCGAGCGGCTCTCGCGGCAGACGGGTGGTCCCGATGTCGCGATCGTGACGAACATCATGCGCGATCACCTCAATCGGTACGCGTCCATGCGATCGTACGCCGCGGCGAAGCGGAAGATCCTCTCGGGGTCGGGGATCGCGGTGCTCAACCGGCAATCACCACCGGTGCGGGCGATGGCGGGGAGAGCGACGAGGAAGGTGGTGTGGTTTGCAACCTCCCGAAAGGGCGTGGACAATCCGTCGCTTCGCGGTGCACACAATCGGGAGAACATTGCTGCCGCGGCTGCCGCAGCGCGAGTTGTTGGCGTCGCACCTGCGGCAATCGCGCGCGCGCTCCAAACATACGTCGGACTCCCGGGTCGTCTGGAGCCGGTGAGTCGCGCCTTTGGCATCACCTGGATCAACGACACCTGCGCGACGACACCAGACGCGACGATTGCCGGCCTCAAGGCACTCAACTCCGGTGGGGGAGGGGAGGTGGTGCTCATCGCCGGTGGGACGGATAAGAACCTCGTGTACGGCGCGTGGGCGCAGGTGGTCGCGTGCTCCGTGAAACAGATCATCTTCCTTCCAGGAACAGCGACGGAGAAGATGCTCGCGTCGCTCCAGGCGTTGCCCCACGTTGAGGTTCCGGTCACCATCGCGCGTTCGATGCGGGAAGCAGTACGGAAGGCGCGGCGGGCGGCGCGTCGAGGTGATACGGTGCTCTTGAGTCCAGGCGCGGCATCCTTCGGCTTGTTCGTGCACGAGTTTGATCGCGGTGAGCAATTCCTCCGTGCGGTGCGCAGGAAGTGACCTACGCGTATGCTCCACACCATGCGAGCATTGATTCCTAAGCCCCTCGTGCGCGCGTACCATTTTATACTCGCGTATGGTGCCATGCTCGCGTATGGCAACCCGAGCCGATCGCTCACGGTCATCGGTATCACCGGCACGCACGGGAAGTCGTCGGTCGTCATGTTGCTCGGTCAGGTGTTGGGCGATGCAGGAGTGCGAGTCGGTTGGTTCTCCACCGCGACGGTGAGAGACGGTGTTCGCACGTGGATGAACGCGCTCAAGATGACGATGCCCGGGCGGTTCGCGCTCCAGCGGTTCCTCCGAGCGTGCGCGCGCAACGGTTGCACGTACGTGATCATTGAGACCTCGTCGCAGGGGATTGCGCAGTACCGCCACCGCGGGATCGCCTATGATGTCGTCGCCCTCACGAACCTTGGCGAGGAGCACCTCGAGGCGCACGGCGGGTTTGCGTCCTACCGCGCCGCGAAGGCCGCGCTCTTCGCGCACGTCGCGCGCGGACGGAAGGCGCGCCGCATTGGCATTGTTCCCGCGTCGCTCGACCGCGCGGAGCAGTTCCTCGACCGTCGCTTCACGGCGACCGCGACCTTCAACCCGCGTGACGGTGCGGGGTATGCGCCCGCAATCTCCGCGTTCCCCGAGAACGTTGCGGTGGTGAAGGTCGTCTGCGCGGCACTCGGTATCGGCGCAGCGGACGTCGAGCGCGCGCTCGAACGGATCACCGCGCTCCCCGGGCGGTTGGAATCCATCGTTGCGGGCCAGCCGTTCGAGGTCATCGTGGACTACGCGCACACACCGCATGCGCTCGAGGTGGTATACGCGGCACTCCCGAAGCCGGTGGGGAAGACCATCCACATCCTCGGCGGCGTGGGCGGCGGCCGCGATGTTCGCAAGCGCGCGACAATGGGCGCGGTCGCGGCCGAGCACGCGAACGTCGTTTTGGTGACAAACGAGGACCCCTACGACGACGACCCCCGCGTGATCATCGCTGCGGTTTCGCGCGGCGCGCTCGACGGGATTGCGCGCACGGGAAGCGATACCGTGGTGGAGGAGATTCTCGACCGGCGTGAGGCGTTCACCCGAGCACTCACGCTCGCACAACCAGGGGATCGCATTCTCATCACCGGCAAGGGCTGCGAGCAGGCCATCGTCGGTCCGCGTGGAAAGAAGACCCCGTGGGACGACCGCGTGGTCATTCGGGAACTCCTTCAGAAGCACTATGCACCTCCCGCAACGACTGGCACTCCGTGACGGCGAGGTCGTTCGAGCGACCATCCGCCGTTCGAAACTCGTCCCTGCGCCCACCGCGCTCATCGGCGGGTCGCTCATTGTCCTTGCGTTCTTTCTCATCGTGCCGCTGCTCTCCTCGCGTCCATTTGGCCTGATTGGCTTTGTGCTCCTTCTCGCCACCGGCGTGGTGCTCTTTATCCGCGCGTGGTGGTTTTGGTACCGGACGGTGCTCATGGTGACGGATCTCCGCGTCATAGACCTCGATCAAGTCGGTGTCTTCCACCGCGTCATTGCGGAGGCGCGATTCGATCGGATAGACGACCTCGCGCTCGAAATCAAAGGCATTATTGCGACGATCTTCCGCCTGGGGACGATTCAGATCCAGACCGCTGGCGCGAGCGCACTCATTGAGCTCCGAAACCTACCGCACCCGGAGCACGTGCATGAGATGCTCAGTGCGCTGCAGCACGACGCGCAGCACCGTGCGACCGTGCCGCCACCAGGCGTCGCAGTGCTCGACCTCTCGGCGTACACGACGATTGAGCTCGTGCGGCTCCGCGAGCGGATTGACCTCGCGCTGCGAGCGCGCGAGGGTGGCGACGTATGAGGCGCACGAACGCACCACGTGACCGTACGCTACTCCGATCGCGGGCCGCGCTCCTCATCGGCATCGTCGTGGTGGGATTCGTGCTATCCGCCATCGTGAGCGAGTACCGTCGCAAGCGCGCGGTCGAGGAGGAGATCCGAATGATTGCCGATACGGTCTCCGCGCTCGAGCAGCAGCGCGTGCGGCTCACCGATCTCCTCGAGCAGTCCGAGACACCGGAGTTCATCGAGCGCGAGGCGCGTCTGCGCCTAGGCCTCCAGCAACCCGGCGAGGATGTCCTCATCGTCCCCTCGGGTACCGTGTTCGACGCGCCCGATGCGGCCGCACCACCCGCCGCGGAGGAGGGGTCCAACTTTACGCGGTGGTGGCACCACCTCTTCCATTGACGACGATGGAGGGACGGGGTACGATGGATGTCGATGCGGGTGTAGTTCAATGGCAGAATGCGAGCTTCCCAAGCTTGAGACGGGGGTTCGATTCCCCTCACCCGCTCGTGGTACCCTGTTGTTTTGTTCGGTCTCGAATACCTGACGCCCCTTGCCGATGTAGCTCAGTGGTAGAGCAATCGCTTCGTAAGCGATGGGTCGTGGGTTCAAATCCCACCATCGGCTGTGGGCGTCAGGCATTCGGGCTCTCGTTCGTCGGTTGGTAAGCGATGGGTTGTGGGGCGCATCGGCGCGTGCGGGTGGAAGGGCTCTGCCCGACCCGCGCGTGACGATGTGGCGGGGTCGCGCAGGGGCATCCCCTGCGGAAAACATCGCATCCCACCATCGGCTTAGGCGTAAGACATTGCTACGTCTCTCGCTCATTGCGTGGTAAGCGATGGGTCGTGGGTTCAAATCATCAGTGTGTCATTGCGAGGAGTCCGCGACGTGGCAATCCCGGTCATAGACTGTACACGGCTTTCACCATTGTGCTGGTATGACCGGGATTGTCACGTCGCTCGCGGACTTGCTCCTCGCAATGACACGATAATGGGGGGTGTATTGGGCACAACACCGCGCGTAGTACGCGCGGTGTTGTGCGTTCCACGCGCGGTATGGAACGACGTGTCATGCTAGCATGGAGATCTATGCCACTCCGAGAACAGCTCCTCCTCTCATGGGGGCGACGACACATCGGCGAGGTCATTCGTCGCCGCGCGCTCCATCGCGCGTTGCGCCACCTGCGTCCGCAGTGCATCCTCGATGCGGGGTGCGGGCGCGGGGATAACGCGCTCTGGTGTGCGCGCATGTTCGCGTGTCCTGTGGATGCGGTTGACATTGATGAGCGACTCGTCGCGCTCGCACAACGTCGGTTTACCGCTGTGCATCCGTTGATGCTCCGAGCGTACCGTGCGGATATCGAGCAGCTTGCAACGACACCCGTCGGGCCTCCCGACGCGCGATATGCTATCATCTACAGTGTGGATGTCTTTGAGCACCTCGCGCATCCGGAGGAGGCACTTCGCTCGCTCGCGGGGCTCCTCACGCCGCGCGGTGCGATCCTCATCCACGTTCCCCGCGTGCACCAGCGTCGGTTCTTTCGAAAGTTTGTGCACTACGACCAGCACGATCACGCGCGCGATGGCTTTGAGCCCGAGGAGCTCGTCACGCTCGCCACGTGTGCGGGTCTCCACGTCGCAGCAATGCGCCACACGTTCGGCCCACCGGGCGCACTCGCGTGGGAGCTCTTCCAGCTCGCGCAGGGCATCGGGAAGTGGTTCGCGCTCCTCACCTATCCCGTGCCCTGGCTCCTCGCACAGATAGACGGATCGTTCCGATGGAAGCGCGGGAACGGTATCCTCGTCACGCTCCGCGCATGATTCAATTCACCGGCATCACCAAGCAGTACCCTCCGGACACCAAGGCACTCGACGGTGTTGATTTTCATATTGCGCCCGGGGAGTTCGTGTCGATCGTCGGGCAGAGCGGCACGGGCAAGACGACGCTCGTGCGGCTCCTCATCGCCGAGGAGCGGCCGAGCAAGGGTTCGATTGTCATCGGCGGTTGGGACATCAGCGCGATCCCCCATGGCGACATCCCCGTGCTCCGGCGGCAGATTGGGACGGTGTTCCAGGACTTCAAGCTCCTGCGCCACAAGACCGTTTCCGAGAACGTCGCGTTCGCGCTCGAGGTCTGCGGTGCACCCACGAAGCGCATCCGCGATGTGGTGCCAAACGTGCTCGACATCGTCGGGCTCGATGGGAAGGGCGAGCGCTTCCCGTGGCAGCTCTCTGGCGGCGAGCAGCAGCGCGTCGCGGTCGCGCGCGCGCTCGTGCACGGTCCAAAGATCCTCGTCGCCGATGAGCCAACCGGCAACCTCGATTCCATCCACACGCGCGAGATCGCGGACCTCCTCGAGAAGATTAATAGCTTTGGCACGACCGTCCTCCTCGTCACGCACAACCGCGACGTCGTGAACATGCTCCGCCGTCGCGTCATCACGCTCGATAACGGCCGCATCGTCGCGGATAAGAAGCACGGCACCTACCGGTTATAGTTCCCCCATTGCACCGCACACCTGTGTTCATCTCCTTCCTCCGCCTCCTCAAGTACGCGCTCGTGGACTTCGCTCGGAACATCTGGTTGTCCATGACCACGGTCGTCATGCTCACGCTCACGCTCATCAGCGTGCAGGTGCTCCTCGGCATGAACGTCGCCGGTCGCATCGCCCTCGATGAGCTTGGCGCGCGCGTAGACCTCCGCATCCAGTTCCGTCCCACCGTCGCGGAGGACGAAGTGGACGCGATCCGCACGCAGCTCCTCGCACGCGAGGAGGTCCTCGGCATCACGCACATCTCGCGCGCGCAGGTGTTTGAGGAGTTCACTGCGACGCATCGCGGCAACGATGACATCCTGGAAGCAATCGCGGAACTCGGCGAGAATCCCTTTGGCCCCGAGCTCCGCATCCAAGCGCGCACACCGGAGGACTTCCCCATCCTCGCCGCGCTCCTCGATGATCCGCAGCTCTCGGAGCGTATCATCGAGACCGGAGCAGGGGACCGCGCGCTGCTCGTGGAACGCCTCAATGCGCTCACCGCGAAGCTCCGCTACGCGGGTCTCGCGATGAGCGGCCTCTCCTTCCTCGTCACGCTCCTCATCATCATCAACGCGATGCGCGTCATCACGTACGTCCGCCGCGATGAGGTGGGCATCATGAAGCTCGTCGGCGCGACCAACTGGTTCGTCCGTACGCCGTTCCTCATTATGGGCGTGCTCGCCGCCGCGATCGCCACGGTTATCACCCAGCTCCTCACGTTCCCCGCCCTCCAACTCGCAGAGCCCACCCTCCGCCAGTTCCTCGGCGCGCGCGGCATTGACATCGCCACCTTCTTCCACTACCATCTCTGGGAGATCGCCGCCGCCGAGTTCCTCGGCCTCGCCCTCCTCACCACCACCATCTCCGCCATCGCCATCCGCAGGTACCTTCGAGTATAAAGACATCTGCGCCCCCTTTGTCATTTCGAGAGAGTCCACGACCGAGAAATCTCATACGGTACAATGCATTGAGGCGGGTGATACTTCCTCATTGGGGGGTCGTCTAATGGTAGGACATGGGCCTTTGAAGCCCAGCATGAGGGTTCGATTCCTTCCCCCCCAGCCAAATCTTGCTCTAGCGAGGGACAGAGAATTGGTATGAAAATTATCAGCTCATTTTAGCCAAAATAACGTGTTTTTTACCAAACGTATACTGGACTTTACAAAAAGTGTAACCTGGTAGGAATAGATAAAGGGGTCAAGTCCATTTCTTTGACGATGGCGGCTTTAGGGAGCACGAGGTGATCGAATGAAAAATGGACTTGACCCCTTTCTTCGTGATGGCCCCTTTCTTCCCCATTAAAATCAGACCACGATTATCGTTATCACCCTGAAATTATCGAGGAGGCCAATAAGATAATTGGTAAATTTTTGGATAAGTATAATGGTAAATAACTATGGACATAAAAAATCTTGCAAAGTTTCTAAATGAGGCGAACAAGGCAACCTACGCCAACAAGACCGCTCCAAAAGTCGCGCCCTCTCGCTTGAGATCAGAAGATTATCATTTTGAAAAGGACGGCTTAATTTACCACGACACTTATTTTGGTGGGCGCGATTTTATCGGCGAGGAAATCGTATATGAAAATGAAAAGCCGGTATGGGGAGCAAATTATTTCGGCTTTGTCCTTGATGAAAAAGTAAGCGAGAAAGATGTATACGATTTTCTCCGACAAGCACTTATGCAAGAGTATGACGA
This sequence comes from bacterium, assembly GCA_030647005.1. Classification (NCBI taxonomy): domain Bacteria; species bacterium. The sequence goes on along the minus strand of JAUSKG010000031.1, from coordinate 31,154 downwards.
TGTAATACCAGTTCGAGGACCAGCAAAGTTTTCTGATGGCGAATGGACTTATCAATTTACGGCAAGGGGTGGGTTAGAAAACTTTGCTGGTCAGGAGGAAATTTTGTTGAATGAGAAAATTGTGTATCGTTGTTTGATACATGGAGGATTTATTAGATAGCCGCCGGATTTTTTCGCCGAAATGCCAGAAGTGCGGCTAAATAAAGGGGTCAATATGTAAATAAAGGGGTCTAATAAAGGGGTCAAGTCCATTTATTTAACGATGACGGCTATGGGAAGTATGAGGTGATCGAATGAAAAATGGACTTGACCCCTTTCTTTATGACCCCTTTCTTTAACAAAGAATTTGACACCATTTTCCAAACGATCTAAAAGTATCTGTACTAGGTCCAAAAGAAGAACCCCCTCCGAGAGTATCGGAGGGGGTTCGTGGTGCTATCAGGTACGCGGGGGTGCGCTGCTCGTGGTCGGGCTGGCGGATGTCGCATCTTCGCTCCACTCGCCACGGAGCCAGTCGAAGAGCTTCCCTGCATCGAAGGCACGCAGGAGTGCGTCCACATGGCTCTGGAGGAAGGTGCCGAGCTTGACCCTGGTCCTCCCATGCCAGGAGCGTTGGGAGTGGCAGTGGACTCCAGTGCTTCCGACGTGCCAGTACGGATCGTTCGTCTCATTGAACCCCGCGAGTTTTTCGCGGTTCTTGCGTAGGAACTCGATGGTGTCCCCGACGAGCTCATGGAGCAGCGGGAACACGCCGGAGTCCGAGAACCGTCCGAGGATGAAGAAGTGCGAACAGCCGTTCTGCATGCCGATGACGTATGGGTCAATGCCACGGAGCCAGTTCGGATCCTGCCACTCGCGTCCGGCCACGTCGTGGTACGGGGTCGCGATGACGAGGTGATCGAAGTGCTGTCGTGCTTCACGAATGAGGCGCGTGATCTGCAACGGGATCACGTCACCCTTGTACCGCGCGAGGGTCCGCAGCCGACGGTTGAAGAGCTGCACCGTGTCCGACCAGCGTTCGTTTTTCGGAAAGATGTCGCAGAGCGCGATCGTCGCAGCATGGACACGGGGGTCCGCGCTGTCCCACTCCGCATTCGCGGCACCTCCGGCTTGCTCATCCGTTGCGTGGAACCAGACCGGGCATGCCATGAAGAGGTCCGGCAGATACCGTGTCGGAATGCACGTATTCGGCCGGAGCAAGCGTTGCTCGGCCATGAACCCGAGTACGCGGCGCACGCCGCGGAATCGTCCCATCTCGCTTTCGACGTGCTGCGCCTGCTCTTCCATGCCAAGCTCGCGGAGACCCGCGGTTGCCTCCGCGACTTTCGTGTCGAATGCTTCCTCGTCCGCGTTGAGGACGTCGTAGCCAATCTCGAGACCTGCGAGATGTGGGTACGCGTGCTCCATGAACGCCCGGAGCGCCTGCGCGGTGCGCGGGTCGTTGGGGTCCATGGCATCGGTCTCATCTCGCGATGTTTCCGGGAGCGGGTCGTTCTGCACGACCTGCGCGACCGTCTCCTCCGGCACCTGCTTCATGCGGTGTCGCATCGGGTGCGGCGGGATCGGCATCGCGAGCGCGTGCTCGCCACGATACGCGTCACGCTGCGTGGCGAGTGCCATCACGACCGGATCGTTGTCCGGCATGACCTCAACCTCGGCCAGTTCCGTGGCGCAACGCGCGCGGAGGAACCCGTCGCCGCGACGGTGGTCCGCAACGACCTCAAATTGCAGCGTCACGCCGACTTGAAGGGGTGACCCGCAATCGTCCTGGTGGACGAAGATGTCGCCGGTCGTTTCGAGATCGTGGTCGCTTCCGTCATCCATGGACACCGAGTCCAATCCGATGAATCCAAACCCCTCCTCTTGCCGAACCGTCACGATTCGACCGAGGTACTCCTTTGCTTTCGACATTTGTAACACTCCAGACAGCAGCAGTCAGTCAGATTTCCTTTGGGAATGAGCATTATGCCCACCCGGGGACCCTGCGCGGGGCTGTACCTGCGCAGAGGGCCGGGGAGCACGGTATTCCCCATCATAGCAGGAAATATCGGTTGTGTCAAGGTAGTGTATTGGGGTAAGGGGTCAAGTCCAATGAAATACCCTTCGGCAGAGACCGCAGGGTATTTCATTTTTGCATGTTAGTGTCATTGCGAGGAGTCCCGAGGCAAGCTCGGGACTCCTCGCAATGACACTACTTCTGCGTTTTTTACACCCGCATCTTTAACCGAATTGCAAATCCGGAGCAGTGTTGCATGGGGAAGCTGAAACCGCCAAGAACAAGACCCGCACTTTTGTGCGGGTCTTGGGTTGTTCCTCGACGTTGTCTGCCTACGCTTTGGACATGTCCAGGATGGTCTGCGCGGCCTCGACGAGGGTCTTGCACGGCCTCAGGTTCGGATTCTGGCGCGTGCTCTTGGTGGAGAGCACGTAGGCCGAAACTGCACCGTAGCCCTCGATCAGGATGGTCGGTTTGCCGGCGGCAAGCGCGAGGAGTACTTCGCGAAGCGTGCCCTGTGCGCCGCCGAGGGTCAGGACGACGTTGCTGTCGGAGATCATCTGCCGACGCATGTCATCCTTCTCGCCCACGAACATGATGGGTGCTCCGCCGAACGAATCGTCCGTTCTGCCCTGCATGAAGCTGGGCTGGTAGAGACGAACTTCCGGTTGGGCGACCTTGTTGCTCGTGAGGGTCGCATTGAGGATTGCGCCAGGGTTGCCGTCCGGCGTTCCCGCAAAGAACGAGCAGTGGGGACCGAGGTTGTCGGCCACGAACTGCACCGCGCTCCGCGGAAGGTCTACCTGCTTCCCTGACCCGACCACGAGCACATTGTGGCGCGCGTGATGGGTTCCGTTCGGCAAGGCCACCGGCAACGACTCCTCGGGTAGGGCGGTGCAGTTGGCGACGAGCTTCTTCCACCGCTTGCTGGACGTGATTCTCTCGAGTTTTCGCTCGACCTGCTCACGCTTGCGACGTTTGGCTTCCTCGGTCCTGGCCTGCTTCTGCTGCTCCTTGTACTTGACTACCTCCTGTGCGTGTTCGGCCCGTTCCTCGATGACCTGCTGGTCGTGTCCCGCACGTCGGTTTTTTTGTCGTTCGGTCCACTTCTTGCGCTGCTCCTCGATCTGGTTGTCGGCATCCGCGGCGACATAGATGTAGCCGTCGGGGACGGCAAGCAGGCACTTGCGGATCGTCTTGGATGCTTCCGTGGGACGCTCCACGATCTTGGTATGGGTGCCGGGGGCATAGTCAATGCCCATGAGTTCCGGATTGTCCTCGAAGGTGTCGTCTGGGTCAACGCCCCAGTTGACGTTGCAGTGGCGGTCGAGGTTGTCGCCGTACTCGTTCGAGCCGACGATACTCCAGCTCGAGTGACCGAGCACGTTGCGCCACTTGTCCGCATCGAAGTACTGCACCAACACTCGGATCTGACGGCCGGAGTCCACCGTCGAATCCACGAAGAGGACGTGCTTGCCTCGGAGAACTCCCTGCTTGGCGAGCTCCCCGAGCTTGTCCTCGTCGAGCCGACCACCGCTCTGATCCACCTTGATGCTGTGCATCTCGGTGAGACCAAGAGCGCGTTGCAGGATGATGCAGGGAAGGCGACCACCGCGGTCTACAGACACGAGCACGGTCTGCTCGAGACCAACCTTGTGGGCGCGGCGGAGGTGCTTGACGACCGTCTGGTACAGGCCGAAGTACGGGATGGCGCGGGCGATGCGTTCCATTTCGCCGACGGACTCCAGTATGGCGATTGCCCGATCGTACTCGGCGCGGCTGATGCGCTTCTTGATCGTGTCTATCCCGTCGTGCGCGTCCATGATGGTGCGGTCACGCAGGAGGGGGATCTTGTAGTAGCCCTTTTTCCTGTTGTCTGCCTCATCAACGCCGCGCGTGTAGGCGAAGCGGAAGATCTCGTTGGCCGTATCCACGAGGCGCATACGCTCGACGTGGCCGAGGGTCTCGAAGCCCTCGATTTTGCTCTGCGTGAGCTTGAGGCGCGGGGTGAAGTTCTCTTCCTCGAACGTCGGCTCGACGTAGGGCGGCGGCCCGATGATTCCGTTCTGGTACGCCTGGAGAAGGCTCCACTGGATCTCCGGCATGGATACGACGAGACGTTGTGTGAGGACGACTTGCTGCATTAGTGACAGCGACATGAATCACCTCCTATGGGGTATGGGTTGGGGATTGTGGCTTGCAGCCAGTTGTGAAAAAACGTGCCACTGGATTATCCAGCGACGTACCACTACATCATATATTGATCTTGGAGTCAAGTCGCCGTATGAGCCCACTACAGATGCTTGACACGTATGAATCCTCGTGTTACGGTGCAGACGCACCTTTACAACTTGGAGTTAACAAGGAGGAAGAGATGGCTGAAATCTTCACGGACGCGTTCGCGACGCACTCCGTGCTGCTGTGGATCATCGCGTTCGTTTCCGGTATCGTTACGGTCGCAACGCCATGCGTGCTCCCGATGGTGCCGGTGACCCTCGGGTACGTCGGTGCCGGTGCAGGTGGTGCGCGTGGTGTAGCGGTGCGTCGCAGTGCTGCGTTCGTCGCGGGTATCGTTGCGACGTACTGCGTCTTCGGCTTCACTGCTGGAGCAACCGGCGGAATGGCTGGCGCGATCTATCAGTATACGGCGACTCACGTCGTCATGGGCGTGCTCTTCGTAGCACTCGCGTGCGCGATGTTTGGCATGTACGAGCTGCGGCTTCCGTTCGCGTTGCGCCAGCGCCTCGCGCGGGTGGGTGGCGCGAGTACGGCGGGCGCATGTGCGGTCGGTGCTGCAACGGGACTCCTTGCACTCCCATGCACCGGTCCGGTGCTCGCTGCAATCCTCGCCGTCGTTGGTACCGCAGGCAGTGCGACGCTCGGCGTCGGGCTCCTCGCCGTACACGCACTCGGGTTTGGCCTTCCATTCTTTTGCGTTGGCATCGGCGCTGGTCGTCTTCCGCGCAGCGGCCCGTGGATGGAGGCGGTGAAGTGGACGCTCGGTATCGTGCTCTGCATCGGCGCGTTCTGGTTTTTCCGCAACGCGATTCCCGCGCTCCGCACGGTGTTCCTCCCATCGCCATCGGTCGGCGCGCTCGTGCTGCTTCTGGGAACGGCACTTGCTGTCGGCATCACAGCGAGTGTGTCCCCACGTGCATACGAACGCCGCATGCGCGTTGCGCGTCTCGCAGCCGGGATGGTGGCAACCGTTGCAGCGTCGGTGCTCGTGAATACGCTCGCCACTCCCGCGGCGCAGGGTTGGTGTGCCGAAGATGCATCGGGCACGTGCCTCGCGAACGCGTGCAATGACTCCGATCTCGTCGTCATGGACTTCGGTGCCGAGTGGTGCGTCGCATGTCACGAGTTTGATGCAACGACGCTTGCACATCCTGCCGTCGCGGACGCGCTCGCCACACATGGCCGCATTCGACTCGATGTGGATGTGGTGCCCGCCATCGCGGATCGTTACGAACCGCGCGGACTGCCAACCGTTGTGTTCCTGGATCGTTCGTGCGGGCGCGAAGTCGGCCGCATCAACGGCAAGGTCAACGTCGCCCAGTTCCTGAACGCTCTTCGCACGGCGGAAGTGTCTGTGCGATAATGGGTGTGCCTATGCCGACACTCTACTGCTACGGATGTGTGCCCGTACACCTCACCGCGTTGCGGTCCATCGCACAGCGGATGCATCACGCGTTCGTGGATCTCCCGTCGCTCGATGCAATCCCGACCGAGATGGATGCACCTACGCGTTTCGCGGTGCCATTCAGCGCGATATTCGATCTCATCAAGTGCCTTGTCGAGCGGAAGGCGACCGGTGAGGTGAGTATCCTCGCGTTGCTTCCTCATGGATTCCGGCGTGACGTGCAGTCCGAGTCCGTGAACGGATACACCGTCGCGTACCTCTCGGAGGACCTCCTTGAAGACACGGAGCGCGCGTTTGCACGGCTCACCAGATGACCCCATGGCTTTCCATGGGGTTTTTTCGTACTCTTCCAGTATTGCACCTATGGTCTAACGGACCGCACAACACTATGCAAGAAGAACCAACAAAATCCCATGCGACCGAGCAGGCGCGCGTCACACCGGATGCACCGACAGAACAGCACCCGCGCACGATTTTTGAGCAAGCGCGTAGCGTCGAGCGTGCAGTGCCGTGGGAAGATACACCGGAGGTGCGTCTGCGCGATGCATTGGACATCCTTGCCCCCGAGATACCGCAGGAGCTTCGCGAACGCACGCGCGATGTCGCGCTCACTGGCGAGCACACCGACCTCGACGCGCTGAAGGATCTCGTGGGTGATGGCGCGTTGGCGCGGCGTATTGCAACGCTTGCAGAAAAGTCCGCTGATCGCAAAACCATCGGCGGCTCATTCGTGGATACGGTGCTCCGCGTATTTGAGGAACACGGATTTACGGAGAATAGCTTTGCCGTTGCTCGCGCACTTCGATGGCTCGGCGCGCAAACGGGTCGCACGGATCTCCGCGTGGTCTATCCGGCATCCGGTGGAGATGCGAGTAGGATGCTCGACCACATTGATCGCGCGCCGGTTGCATCGGTGGATTGTGTGACGACCGGCGGGCCGCAGGGCGCGGATGTGAAGGCCCGGGCAAAGGGGCGTGAAGCACGACTCATCAAAAAAACACTCGATGTCGCAATTGCAGATGGCGACCTCGCCGCAGGGTCCGCCGATGCCATCCTCTTGGATACCACCGGCGTCTCGGTGACACACGAGCATGCATTTCGCGCCGTTGATCACCTACTTGCGCCGGGCGGCATCATCATCGCAACCGCCGTTGGCTACATGAGCGAACCGTCCACGGTGCGCCAAGTGCTCACCGGCCTCTCCGCAGATCGCTACCGCCTGGTTGGTCGTAGCGGCAGCGCGTACATTATCGAGCGCATCGTTCCGTCAACGGACCAAGGAAACGCGGCCGATGGAAACCCGAACGACCGTCACGAGTAGCGGCTGCCGACTCCGCACGTGCGACCCGAGTGGCGGGCGCAGTATTGCGACCAATGTCACTGTTATGGGGTATGCTGGTGAGAGGCGTTCTTACATCCCACTGCATCAGTGCGACGCGTTGAGCGTGCACGCGTACTGTCTATGAAACGTTCTATCAACTTCCGCCACCTCTTCCTCCAGGATGTCAATCCGGTCGTGCGGTTCCTCATCCTTTCGGATACGATCATCCTGGGTTCGTGGGGGCTGTTTGGTCCGGTCTTCGCGCTCTTCATCGAGGACTTCGTGCAGGGAGGGAACGAGGCGGTCGCTGGACTTGCCGCCGCGATCTACCTCTTCACGAAGAGCGCGTTGCAGATTCCAGTCGCCTACATCATTGACCGGATTCGCGGTGAGCGCGATGACTTCTGGATCCTCCTCGTTGCGTCCGTCCTCATGTCGCTCACGCCACTCCTCTACCTGTTCGTTTCGACGCCGTTCCATCTCTACCTCGTCCAGTTCTTCCTCGGTCTCTTCGCGTCGTTCACGTTCCCGACGTTCATGGCGATGTTCACGCGGCACATTGATCGCTCGAAGGAGGGGACGGAGTGGGGGATCTACTACACGCTCATCGACATCACCGGTGCCACGCTCGCGGCACTCGGAGGGTACCTCGCTGCCAGCGAGGGGTTCCCGACGCTCATCATCACCGTCGTGGTGCTCTCGGTCATCGGCTCGTTGCTCCTCTGGTTCACGAAGCCGTACATGCGGAAACGGTGACCGTGGAGCGTATGCGTCGTGCCTTCATCATCCATGGGTGGGAGGGGAACCCCGAGGAGGGTTTTTTCCCATGGCTCAAGAGCCAACTCGAGGCGCAGGGGTTCGTGGTGGATGTGCCAGCGATGACGCCTGCGGATGCGCCGACGCTCGCGGGGTGGGTCCCGCAGCTCGCGGGGGTGGTTGGCGTGCCCACGCCGGATACGTACCTCATCGGACACTCCGTGGGATGTATCACGATCCTCCGGTACCTCGAAGGACTCGACGCGGGGGAGCAGATCGGCGGTGTTGTGCTCGTCGCGGGCTTCACCGACGCGCTCGGGTATGCGGAGCTCGCGAGCTACTTCACGACACCGATCAACTGGGACCGCATCCAGGCGCGTGTCGTGAGTGGTTTCGTCGCGCTCCATTCCGATGATGATGCATTCGTCCCGCTCACGCACGGTGCGGTGTTCAAGAAACGTCTCGGTGCAACGATCATCACACTGCATAGCAAGCGGCACTTTGAGGGGTCGAGTGGCATCCGCGAGCTCCCGGAGGCGCTCGATGCGGTGCTCGGTCTCGCGGGCATGTAAGCTGCAATGAGCGTTGACGATCGCGCGGCTGCGGGGTATGCTTTCGGCGTATGTTTGGAACCTGGACCGTTCGCCTGCTTCTCGTCGGCACCGTCGTGGTGGCCGGCTGGTTGGGTTTTGTACAGCGTGAGGCGCACATCGCGACGACTCCCGCGAGCGAGTCCCCGCCGGTGCCCCTCGTCGTGGAGACGAAGGGCAATTCTGCTGTGCCCGCGTTGACACCCCCCGCAAGCGAAGAGAGCACCGCTGCAGACACACCGCTGGAGGAGGCGCGGGGTGTGGTCGCTCGCGGTGTCGTCCGTCTCGATGTTCCCTTCGTCTCTCAGGCACCGTACCGCGTCTGGTCGTTGCCGTATAAGGAGTTCTGCGAGGAGGCATCGGTGCTCACGCTGCACCTCTTTGCGTCGGGAGAGCGGGTGGACACGGCGAGCGAGCTCGACGCGGCACTCATGGATATCAAGCAGTGGGAGGAGGAACACCTCGGCACGTGGGAAGATACGACCGTGGCCGAGACCGCGCGCATCCTCCGAGAGAAGTTTGGACACGAGAACACGCGCGAGGTCCGTTTCGTGACGATCGCAGACATCATGGCGGCGATTGATGCCGGCAAGCCGGTCATCGTGCCCGCGCGCGGCCGCGAGCTCGATTCACCATACTTCACGCCGCCCGGCCCGCTCTACCACATGCTTGTCATCATCGGGTACGACGACGCACGGCAGGAGTTCATCACGAACGATGTCGGGACGAACACGAAAGGCGCGGGCCAGCGCTACACCTATGACGACCTCTACGGCGCGATTGCCGACTGGATGCACGAGGATGGGGCACCGACCGGTGGAAAGGCGATGATCGTTTTGGACTAGCATTCGCGCGCCGCGTATGGACCCGATCCTTGTCGGTGCGCTCCTCCTCCTGCCCATCGTGGGGACGTTCTCCTACGGAGCACTGAGCGCCGCGCCGTGGGTGCCGATGCATGCGCGCGATGTCGCGCGATTCCACCGTATGGCGCAGCTCCGGCCCGGTGAGCGGTTCTACGATCTCGGGTGCGGTGACGGGCGACTCGTGCGCGCCGCGGCAGCCGCGGGTGCGCACGCGACCGGTTTTGAGGTCTCCCTGCTCCCGTACCTCATCGCCAGGATCCGCGGGAGGCGGCGCGGTGTGGTGCGGTACCGTGACTTCTGGAGGCAAGACCTCTCCGATGCTGACGTCATCTACGTCTTCCTCATGCCGAAGGTGTACCGCACGCTGCGTCGCAAGCTCGAGCGCGAGTGCCGTCCGGGTACGCGCGTCATCCTCTACGTCTGGCCCATGGACGGGTGGCAGCATGACCTCGTGGACACCAGCGCGGGCTCTCCGAAACTCTATCGCTACACTCTATGAAGATCACCGTCACGACATCGGATCACGCCATGCACTTCATGCGCCGCGCGGGCTATGGTTTCCAGAAAGAGGGCGGGGGAGAGGCCGCGTTCATCCGCCGTGTAGGCGCGAGCGACTTCCCGCGCTACCACGCGTACGTGGTGGAAGCTGCAAGCGGGGCGCGCGCGTTGCAGGTCAACCTCCACGTTGATCAGAAGGCACCGACGTACGGGAGCGGCAAGGCGCACAGCGGTGAGTACGACGGGCCGCTCGTTGCACAGGAAGCCGACCGTCTGCGCGATCTCGCGCACGGTCGCGAGGCGCACGGTGCGAGTGCGGAGGAACCGAAAGAGGAGAAGAAGGGATTTTTTGGAAAACTTTTCGGGTGAGTGGCTTGCAGCGTGTGAGTACCACCGACGACATCAAATCGAAGATTGACCTCGCGGAGTACCTTCTGGAGCAGGGGGTACAGCTCAAGCAGGCGGGGGCGAGCTTGAAGGCGTGCTGTCCGTTTCATAACGAGAAGTCGCCGTCGTTCATGGTGAACCGGCAGAAGCAGGTGTGGTTCTGCTTCGGGTGCTCCAAGGGCGGTGATCTCTTCACGTTCGTGCAGGAGCGCGAGGGTCTCGAATTCTCCGAGGCGCTCAAACTGCTCGCGGAGCGTGCGGGCGTGCAGCTTGAAGCGCGCGATCCGCGTCTCGAGGGGCAGAAGATCCGTTCACTCGACGCGCTCACCGAGGCATCGGCGTTCTTCCGGCGCCAGCTCGGACAGTCCGCGGCTGCAACGCGGTACGTCACCGAGCGGGGGATTGCTGAGGAGACAGCGGAGCGGTTTCAGATCGGGTACGCGCCGGATTCCTGGGATACGCTCGCGACGCACCTCGTGCAGCGTGGGTTTCGCACGCAGGAGATTGTGGACGCGGGGCTCGCGTCGCCCGGCAAGCGTTCGGGGAGCATCTACGATCGCTTCCGCCACCGGCTCATGTTTCCGATCCACGACATCCATGGTCGCATCGTGGGATTCACCGGCCGTGTGCTCGAGGGCGGAACCACCGTGGGTGATGCGCCGGCGAAGTACGTGAACACGCCCGAGACCGCGCTCTACAAGAAGAGCGAGGTCGTGTATGGGCTCGTCTTCGCCAAGGATGCCATTCGCACCGCGGGCTATGCGCTGCTCGTGGAAGGGCAGATGGATGTCGTCACGTCGCACGCCGGCGGACTCGCGCAGACCGTTGCGACATCTGGTACCGCGTTCACGGAGCAGCAGCTCCGCATCCTCAAGCGATTCACCTCGCGGCTCCACCTCGCGTTCGATGCGGATGCGGCGGGGGTGAGCGCTGCGGAGCGCGGCATCGACGCGGCGCTCGACGCGGCGTTCGATGTGCGGGTCATCCGCGTGCCGCGTGACGAGCACGGCGTGCCGATCGGCAAGGACCCGGATGAATGTCTCCGCGCGGATGCGCATCGCTGGCGTGAGGCCGTGGAGGGCGCGGTGCCGGTGCTCGACTACGAGCTGTCGCGCGTTCGCACACAGTTTGATTGCACGACACCGGCTGGTAAGCGCGATGCCGCTCGCGTGCTCGTCGCGCGGCTCGCGCACATCGTAGACCCCATCGAGCGCGCGGCATGGGCGCAGCGCGGAGCAGACGCGCTCGACGTTCCGGAGTCGGCACTCCGCGAGGCGGTTGCGGCGGCGGGACGAGCGATGCGTACGCGAGCGACATCGAACACGTCGTCCGCAACAGGCGGAGAGCAGCAGGTTCGACAAGACCCCGTTGAGCGATTTGGAAATCGGCTCCTCGCGCTCCTCATTCGTCACCCGGATCAAGGAAAACGGGTGTTTGAGTCATTTGTTGTGGATAACTTTGTCACCCCAAAGCAACAGGCATTGTACAAAACGCTCCATCTTGGCTACAGTAAGCAAGAGTCGCTCCATGGAGCGAATGTTATGGATACGGAGCAGCGTGATTTCGTGGAGCGCTTAGAATTCTTTGCGGATCGCGAGTTTGGAGATCTCCCCACCGCCGCGATCACGAGCGAGATTGACCAGTGCACAACCCAGCTCCGTCGTCATGCCGTTGACAAAAAACTCCACGACATCAAGCGACGGATGAAGGTGCTAGAGGATCACGCAGGGGATCCGCATGCGCGTGAGCACATGCTCGCGCTCGAGCGCGCATTTCACGAGTTGGCCGATGAGCTGTCATTACTCCACGCCGCGACGTAGGAGAATGCGAGACGCTTGAATGCGGCTCGCTCGGAGTGTCGCGGTTTGTCGTTGAGTCCGTATGGCGACCATCAAGGGCAAGAACAAGAAACAGCACTCCCCAAAGAAGCACGCGGCAAAGCAGCAGCTGCGCAAGCGCGTCGCAGACGTGAAGAAGAAGGTTGCGCAGGCGGTACACCGCCGTTCGCGTCCTGCGCGCGTGTCCAAATCAGCACCGCGCACGATCCAAAAGAAGCACCGCGCACCCAAGCAGATGCCGTCGAAGCGTCTGGCAGTAGCGCATCCTCCGCGCCCCGCGATGCCGCCGGTGCCGCCACCGAAGGAGGCCATGGACATCCTCGTCGCGAAGGGGCAGATTCGCAACTTCATCACCGAGACGGAGCTGCTCTACGGATTCCGCGAACTCGAGGAGCACATCACGGAGTTCGAGCAGTTCCTCGACCACATCGAGCGTCTCGGTATCCAGATCATCGAGACCGGCGGTGAGATGCTCGGCAAGCGCGCCGAAATTCAGGAAGTCGTGCACCGCGGCAAGGAGCCGAAGGGAACAAAGAAGGGCAAGGGAAAGAAAGCGAAACAGTACGAGATTCCAGAGCTCACCTCGGATTCGATTCAGATGTACCTTCGCGAGATTGGCCGCGTACCGCTCCTCACGCCAAAAGAGGAGGTGCTTCTCGCGAAGCGGAAGGATCGCAACGACCGCGAGGCGGCGAAGCGGCTCATCGAGGCGAACCTTCGCCTCGTCGTTTCCATTGCCAAGAAGTTTGTCGGCAAGCAGCTTTCGCTCCTCGACCTCATCCAGGAGGGGAACATCGGCCTCTTCCGTGCGGTGGAGAAGTTTGACTACCGGAAGGGCTACAAGTTCTCCACGTACGCGACGTGGTGGATTCGTCAGTCCATCACGCGCGCGCTCGCAGACCAGTCGCGCACCATCCGCATTCCGGTGCACATGGTGGAGACGATCAACAAGTTCCAGCAGATCGAGCGCCGGCTCATCCAGGACCTCGGGCGCGAGCCCATGCCGGAGGAGATCGCGGCAGAAATGGGCGAGCCGATCGACAAGGTCAACCACATCATTAAAATCTCGCAGGACACGGTATCGCTCGAGACCTCCGTCGGCGAGAGCGATGAGGATTCCACACTCTCCGATTTTATCGAGGACGTGCGCACGGTCTCGCCGGATCGCGCTGCGGCGCTCCAGCTCCTCCGCGACTACGTCAAAAATATCGTGAAGGAGCTCGCACCGCGCGAGCAGAAGATCCTCGACATGCGCTTCGGGCTCACCGACGGTGTCCCGCACACGCTTGAGGAGGTGGGACGCGAGTTTGACGTCACACGCGAGCGCATCCGCCAGATCGAGGCGAAAGCGATCGAGCGTATCCAGACGCTCAAGGGCGTTGAGAAGTTGAAGGATTACTAGTGAGCATTACTGCTATGGAGCAGGAGACAAGGAGGACGATGGTGACAGGCGTCGTTGCGGTCGCGGTTATCGCGATCGCGGCATTGGGGTACGTGTGGTACGCGGCGTTGCCGGCGGAGATCGTCGAGACACCGTTGACCGTCAAGAGTACGCGGGCGATGGAGACGAGTGTCGCCCACCGGCTCATCGCAGATCTTCCCGCAGTGGATGGTCTCGCGGATCGCGCAGTGCAACGCGAGATCAACGCGGCCATGCGCCAGCCCATCCTGGACGCGATGGCGCGTTTCGAGGCCCGCGCATTCGCGGATCGTCCGGACCTCGTCGGCGCAGCGCCGCACACGTTCCGGAGTGTTTTCGAGGTTCGTCACTTTACGGATCGGCTCCTGAGCATCCAGATTACGCGCACGGAGAGCACCGGTACCGCGTCTCCGGAGATCGTGACGACGACGTACACGTACGATTTCACCGCGTCCGCTCCGGTCACCCTCGCGGATATCGTCGCAGGCGAAGACGGGCTCCACGCGGCTGCACAGCTCGTGCGCGTCCAGCTCCTCCGTATGGAGGGGCGGGAGCCGGATGCCGAGGCCCTCGCGCGCATCGCACGCGGGACATCGCCCACCGCCGGATTTGGTGACACCTTCGTGCTCAACGAGCACGCGATCACCTTCTTCTGGAACCCAGGCATCGTCGCCCCGCGAGCCGCAGGCATCATCGCCATCGCCATTCCCTACGAGGACTTGCGCGAGCACCTCGTACCGGGTAGTGTGGTGGACGGATACTACTAGTGGTACGCTGTCATTCTGTGATCCGGGGTAGCTCAGCGGTCTAGCAGTGCGCTGTTAACGCATTGGTCCTGGGTTCGAATCCCAGCCCCGGAGCAAAACGTCTCTGCGTATGCAGAGACGTTTTGCGTTGAGCGGCTTGTGATATACTATGAAAAACTGACCAGTGCTTCGTCACACCATCTTGCTCTACGCTCAACTGTTATGCGCAAATCACCTGGTGGACTCCAGGGTCTCCCAAAGCTCCTTCACACGCCGATCGTGTTCGTGTGTTCGATGATTATTTTCATCGCGTTACTTTTTGTCTTCCCGCGAACCGGATTCATCGCGGAAGGCCCGGGTTCCACAATCCTCACAATCACCACGTTCCTCTTTGGGATCATCGCAGGGTTCTACATTTATATCACGTCCACAGATTACATCCATGTGAAGAATCTCATCGCCACGGAAACGTCCGGATGGGCGTCGCTTTTTCGCTCAGTGACGCTCTACCATCCGTCCGCAGCCGCAGCGCTCGCGGAGGTGATTGATACGTACGTCCGGCGTACGTTTGACTACGAAATTATAGACTACCCAAAGCACACGATTGCTGAGTACGATGCCGCATCCGCCGTGATCCAAGCACTTCCCTTTAAGAAGGAAGTGTCGTCCATCCACCAGGTCATCATGGGCGAGCTTGATGGCATCGCACTCGCACGCCAACAACTCCTCGTCCTCGGCGCGAAATCACTCTCCGTCTTCTCCTGGGCCGTCCTCTTCGCGCTCGCAGGTCTCGTCGTCGCATCGCTCTACGGCCTTCGCACTGGTGCACTCTTCTTCGACATCGTCACGGTACTCATAGCAAGTGCGGTGATCCTCATTTTTCTTCTTATCCGCGATCTCGATCTCTACATCTGGAATGAGCGTTCGTTTGGATTCGAGGCCGAGGCGAGCTTGTTCTGTGCGATCGGAAAGCTTCCATACTATCCCGAAGAATCCATCGCGAGGAGGCGTGTGCATCCCAAGGATCCGGAGTATCGCGTCGGGATTTTCACGGATTTTCCACGCACGCTCGTACGACGCATCGAGATCCGTCGTGCCGATGGACAACCGGTGATATCGCGCACTACGCGTGCACGTGCAAAGCGATCACCCCATTGATATCGCGTAAATGCGCGTAAATGTAAATGTGTAATAAATAAGAAAAAATCGGACTTGACACGGTTTCGATGACACGGTTTCCGGACACGATCTCCCCTACATATGAATAACCTAAAAAACATTATTACAGGGGGTATTATTACCCTTGTTATAGGTGGAACCGCTTTCACTTTTAATCAGCAGGCGGTGGTTGATAATTTTGCTGAAGATACAGGATTTACACAAGAGCAGGCCGAGCAATATGTAAATAACGTATCAGAAGATGAACTAGTTCCGTTTGATGAAATAGGAGCTGATTACGTAGCTGAAGGTGAGGAAACCCTAGAGTTTGCAACTAGCATAGATTGTGTCAATTATGAGTATGAGTGGGAATCGGCGACTCTTTCCTGTAGTACGGGAAAAGCACAGCTTCAGGAAATTGGAAACGCCGAACAGTCGTTAGGTCGAGAATACATAAAACTAGGATCGGACAGTGCATCAGAAAATGATATGCGCACTGCAGTGGGACTTTTAGATCAGCTCAATTCTTTTTATTCACTTGAAGTTTCTGTAGCCGCTTTCGACAATCAAATATTGAATGAGATGAGGTTGACAAATTCATACAACAAATCGTTACTAAATGCTGCACTAGAAAGTAAGGGCAAAAAATAGAACCGCAGAAAGGTGAAAATGGGACTTGGCCCCATTGATGCCACGGTTTACGCGGTTACGAAGAAATGCTGGAAAAGCGGACTTGGTATGGCAGCACGCAAACGCATCGTGCTCGAGCTCTTCGGGCGGTTCCCCCAGGACACGGCATACGCCGTGCGTTTTTGGGATGGGGAGGAACGGCGGTTTGGTCCGCCTGGCCGGGAGCCGGTGTTCACGGTATCCTTCCGACATGAGCGTGCGCTCCGTGCGCTGTTCGGGAGCATCTCGTTGGGGTTTGGTGAGGGGTACATGGATGGCGCGATCACCGTGGAGGGGTCGCTCGAGGCGTTCCTGCGTTTGTCCAACGCGCCGGAGGTCCAGGAGCGTTTGCGGGCACTCTCGTTCATCGCGAGGATCCGCATCGCGATGATGGTGCTTCGGCAGCGCAGTACGCTCGCGCGGGCCGGTGACAACATCGCGCGTCACTACAACCACGGTAATGATTTCTACACGCGCTGGCTCGACGAGCGCATGATGTACTCCTGCGCGTATTTCCGTGCGTCGGACGATACGCTCGAGCGCGCGCAAGAGCAGAAGCTTGAGCTCATCTGTCGGAAGCTCCAGCTCCGGGAAAAAAAGCGCGTGCTCGACATCGGGTGTGGTTGGGGCGGGTTTGCCATCTACGCCGCGCAGCACTACAAGGCGCGCGTGCTCGGCGTGACGCTCTCCGAGCCGCAGCTCGCAGAGGGCAAGCGCCGTGTCGCGGAGGCGGGCCTCACGCACCTCGTCGAACTCCGCCGTGCTGATTACCGTACACTCACCGAGGTGCCATTTGAGAAGGTACTCTCCATCGGCATGTTTGAGCACGTCGGACTCGAACAGCACCCCGCCTACTTCCAGGCAGTTGATCGGTTGCTCGCAGACGGCGGCACTGCGCTCCTCCATACGATCGGGCGCATGCGACCGCACAAGGGCGATCCGTGGGTCCATCGGTACATCTTCCCGGGTAGCTACATCCCATCGCTCGGCGAGTGCGTAGAGGGGATTGCGGCGACCGGCCAGACGATCACGGATGTGGAAAACCTCCGCATCCACTACGCGATGACACTCGATCACTGGCGCGCACGCTTCGAGCGGCAACTCGATGCCGTGCGTGCACAGGGGCTGGACGACCGATTCATTCGCATGTGGCGTCTCTATTTGACGGGTTCTTCCGAGGCTTTTCGCTACGGTGGCCTGTGCCTGTGGCAGATCGTCTCAACGAAAGGACTCGTGCAAGACGCGCCCTTGACTCGTGCACATCTCACCCATGAGCAGCGTGTGGTACTATAGGGGTACACACGTATGAGCGAGAGTGCACGGACCAAGTCGGGGAACATGAAGCTATGGATCGGCGCGCTTGTCGTGCTGCTCCTCATCGCGTTCATCACCTGGCAGGGGGTCCGTGAGGATGTCGCTGTACAGGAATCGACACTTGGAACGGCAGCACTCCTGCGGGTTCCTCCGGAGAGCGCGGCAGTCGGTGAGGCGGTGGTCCTCCGTTGGGAGGTGCGAGCACCGGTGGGTGCATCCACCACGCATACGGCGATTCACTGGGGGACGGTCTCCGTACCCGGCATCCTCGGGCAGGATGTTGCGTCGGCGCAGACGGCCTACCCGGAACTCATCTCGGACTACGCGAGTGGCACGTTCTCACTCCCGCGCGAATTTAGCGGCGGCATCGTTTTCCCACAGCCCGGTACATACTACCTCCGCGCACACGCGGTCATTGATGGCCAACACTACTGGTCTCCTGAGCACACGGTAGAGGTCGAGTGACGACACCGCACGCACACATCGTCGGCTTGACGCCGACGGTGTTTCGTGCTACGGTTCCGGTGAACCGTGGAGGTGTTATGGAAGGTATGATCATCATCGCGCTGATCGCGATGATCGCAGTCGCTGTTCTCTGGGTGATTGTGGAAGGCGTGCGTTACCCCTTGTGTCCACGCTGTGGGCACAATGGCAATGTCCTGCGCAATGGTGCGGTGCGATGTACACGTCATGGCGATCTGACCTAGCAAGGAGTGGCCCCCGCAGGGCCGCTCCTTTTCTGGTAGCATGGAGAGATGGTCTCTCCGTTGCTCACTCTCCATGGCTAAGCCGACCAATCAAGACATCGCCAATACGTTTGTCGAAATCGCGCAGCGGTTGTCGCTCCAGCGAGCGAATCGGTTCCGCGTGATTGCGTACGAGCGCGCGGCAGAGGTTATCGCCGCGTTGCCGACCGCATGCTGTGCGATCGCTGCGGAGGGCGGGCTCCGTGCACTCCGTGAGCTCCCCGGTATCGGTGAAGAGCTCGCGCTGAAGCTCCTCGAACTCTGCAAACGTGGGCGACTCCAGTTTCTCGTTGACCTCCGTAAGGAGGTACCGCGCGGGCTTACGGACGTGCTCGCCATCGAGGGAATGGGGCCGATGAAGACGCAGTTCGTTTGGAAGGAGTTCGATGTCGAGAACATCCGCGACCTCAAGCGACTCCTCGCAAGCGGGAAGCTCGAGGAGGTCCCCGGGTGGGGGGCGAAGTCCGTTGAGAACCTCCTGTATGCCATCGCGATGCTCGAGCGATCGTCCGGACGCATGCCGATTGGGCAGGCACTTCCGCTCGCGGAGCGCATCGTCGAGACGCTCCGCCACTCCGCGCTCTGCACGGAGGTCGAGATCGCAGGATCGCTCCGGCGACGCAGGGAGACGATCGGCGACCTTGATATTCTCGTGACGACCGAGCACCCAACGCGCGTCATGGAGCTCTTCTGCGCGCTCCCCGATGTCCGGCGCGTTATCGCACGGGGTACGACGAAGGCGAATGTGCTCCTCCACCAGGGCATCGAGGCAGACCTCCGCGTGCTCGACCCCGAGGTCTTCGGCGCAGGCCTCCACTACTTCACCGGCTCCAAGGCGCATAACATCGCCACGCGGAAGATCGCAATCGTGAAGGGGTTGACAATCTCCGAGTACGGGGTCTATCGTGGAACCAAAGCGGAGAAGGGGAGACGAGTCGCGTGTCGCACCGAAGTTGACGTTTTTCGAGCCATCGGACTTCCGTACATTCCACCGGAGATTCGCGAGGACAGCGGCGAGCTGTCAGCTGCACGCGCGAGGACACTCCCGAAGCTCATCGAGGCAGAACACCTCCGGGGCGACCTCCACATGCACTCGGCGTTCTCCGACGGGAGCGCGCGCATGGTGGAGATGATCGCCGCGGCGAAGCGGGCGGGGTACGAGTACGTTGCGATCACCGACCACGCATCCACGCAGGGGATCGTGGGAGGAATCCGAACACGCAGCGCGCCTATGGCATCGAGCAGGCGAACGGGCGGGAGTATCGCGGCCTACGTGAAGCAGGTGCGCGCAGCGGCGCGAAAGGTGCGGGGGATCCACGTCCTCGTCGGTGCAGAAGTGGACATCCTTCCCGATGGATCGCTCTACCTTTCGGACGGTGAGCTCCGGTTGCTCGACTGGGTTGTTGCATCGCTCCACTCGAGTTTTCGGCAGCCCGGTGCCAAGCAGACCGCGCGCGTCGTACGGGCACTCGCTCATCCGGCGGTCACCTGCTTTGGCCATCCTACGGGTCGGCTCATCGGTCGGCGCGACGGTGTGACATTTGACTGGGAGGCGGTCATGGGTGCCGCACGGCAGTATGGGGTATCTCTGGAGGTGAGTGCGTCATGGATGCGTCTCGACCTCGATGACATCCACTGCCGCCAGGCCCATGATCGCGGAGTGAAGGTCTGCATCAACAGCGACGCGCACAGCGCAGATGCCCTCGACCCGCGCTTCGGCATCGCCCAGGCGCGTCGGGGCTGGATCGAGCGCAGTGACGTCATCAATGCGCTACCATGGAAGCAGTTTCAGAAACGGATCCTCAAGCGTTCGGTGTGAGCCATCGAAATACATGTCCTACGAGAAATCAGCGGGTGCCATCATCTACAAGGTGAAGCGCGACGGGCGTCGCGTGGAGCCATTCTTTCTCCTCCTGCGGTACCCGGGTGGGTACTGGGAGTTCGCGCGCGGGCACGTGGAGGATGGCGAGCGCGAACACGCGACGGCGCTCCGAGAGATTCGGGAGGAGACGGGCCTTACGGAGCTCCGGTTCCTCCGTGGCTTCCGCGAGAAGTACCGGTTCCACTTCAAGCGATCCGGCAAGAGCGTCGCGAAGGATGCCGTCCTCTACCTCGCGGAGGCGACGCGTTGGAACGTCCAGGTCTCGGAGGAACACGACGGCTACGTCTGGGCATCGTACCGTGAGGCCATGGTTCACCTCAATTTTGAGAACGCCAAGCAGGTGCTCCGAAAGGCGCAGACATTCCTCAATAATCGTCGCAGTCCCGCTCGTCAGCAACCGGTAAAAGGCAAGAGCGAGTAGCCCCTTTTTAGCTGAGTATCGGCAAAAGGAACTGCGTGTCAATATTGCTTGACAACTCAGCTCTTTCGTGCTACCGTTGGGACGGAACCTTGCACAATTCATCACGAGACAAGAAAGGGGGTTTCCGATGGTTCGTCATGTCTGTCGGCTGCTTCGATACAGTGTCATCACCGTTGCCGTCCTCGTGCTCATCGGCATGGGCATGAGTGCGGGGTTCGTGGGGGTCCTCGTGGATCAAGCGTTTCGGGAACTTCCGGAACCGCAGTCGCTCAGCGCATCGTCGCTCGTCCAGGATGTCCAATTCCTTGACCGCAAGCGCTCACCGCTCGCGCGCTACCGTGTCGGCGATGCGCATCGCATTGTCGTTCCGTACGCGGAATTTCCACGGCACCTCGTTGATGCCGTCGTGGCATCTGAGGATGCACGGTTCTGGCAACACGAGGGTCTCGACCCCAGAGGGATCGGCCGCGCCGTGCAGGCGACCGTCGTCAACGGCGCGCGTCAGGGCGGCTCGACCATTCCGCAGCAACTCCTCAAGCTCACGATGCTCGGCGGGCGACCCGGGCTCCTCCGGAAGGTGGAGGAGGCCATGCTCGTGCGGCGCTTCGACGCGCTGCTCGGGAAGGAGGGGATGCTCGAGCTCTACCTCAACGCGGTTTTCCTCGGCCACGGTAACACCGGCGTCGAGTCGGCGGCGCGCGACCTCTTCGGCGTCTCCGCATCGGCACTCACGCTCGCGGAATCCGCGCTGCTCATCGGCATGATTCCCGCGCCCAACCACACGTCACCGTTCTGTGACGCGGGGCGTGCGCGGGAGCGACAGCGCATCGTCCTCCGTCGCATGGTTGCGACCGGTGTACTCGATGCTACGCAGGCCACCGAGGCCGAACGTCTCGATGTGCGCGTGCGGCTGGCGAGTGACGATGAGGACATCGGTGTCACCGCATCCGCTGCGTCTGTCGCCACGAGCAGTGTGGCGACCGCGCCCGGTATGGCGCTCACCACAACGATGGATCTCCCGCTCCAGCGCGCAGCAACGCTCGCGTTGCGTGAGCACCTCGAACGCTACGCGCACCGGCGCGGCGAGCACCGTGGTCCGCGGTTCGTGATCCCGATCGCTGCGCTGGACATGTGGCGCGAGCAGCTCACCGCGCTCCGCACGACCGTGCATTCCTGGAGTGCACCGCCCCCGCTCGTCTACGATCTGCGGTCGCTCTCGGACCGCCGTTCGCCCGATGCGCTCTGTACCGCTGGCGGGACGATCCTCCGGAAGGCCACCCCCAAGGGACAGGCATCCGGCATCGTATTCGCACATGCGGCAGACGGTGCGCATGTGGACCTCGGTGACTTTACCGGCGTTCTCGCGCCACCGTCGTACGCATGGACGAAACAGCAGATCACTGCCGTCGTTCCCATCGGTGCAGTGGTAGACGTCGTGCTCCCGGACACGCTCCCCGAGCGCGGTGGCACGATTCCGGTCATGCTCGTTCCTCGGCCCAAGGTCGAGGGCGCAGTCGTCGCGATTGATCCGCGCTCCGGTGCCGTGCGCGCTGCCGTCGGCGGGTACGAGTACACACGCGGTGATTTCCATCGCGTGCTCCGCGGAGCACGGCCGATCGGATCCACGGCGAAGCCATTCGTGTACGCTGCGGCATTCGCTGCGGGGACGACGACACCCCTGACGCCTATGCAGGATGTCCCGCTCACCTTCATTGATCCATGGAGCGGCGACGTGTGGGAGCCAAAGAACTGGTACGTGGGATTTCACGGTGACATGCTCGCGTACGAAGCGCTCGCGCGTTCCGTGAACACGGTCGCGGTGCAGGTGCTCCTCGGTACCACCGCAGCGCGAACCGCTGCGTTCGTCACCGCATTCCACCCCGTGCAGCAACTTCCGGCCGTGCCTTCGATCGCGCTCGGCACGTTCGCGTGGACACCGCTCGAGCTCGCCGGTGCGTACCTCCCGCTCGCGCGCGGCGGTACCACGGTGCCGATCCGATGGCTCGATGCGGTCACGCGTTCCGGCGAAACATCCGTCGTCCCGCAGGAGGCATCGCGTCCGCTCCTCGCCCCGCAGTTCGCGGCGACGCTGGATTGGATGCTTCGCCAGGGTGTCCGGTTGCCCGACGGGACCGGCCACCAGCTCGACGCACTCGGGCTCACCATTCGTGCGAAGACCGGCACCACGAACGACGCGCGTGATGCGTGGACCGTGGCCTACACGCCGGAACTCCTCGTGGTCGCCTGGGTGGGATATGACGTTCCCGCGTCGCTCACCTACGGCAGCAGGCAGGAGAGCAGCACGACGCTCGCCGTCCCCATTGTCCACGCCGTGTTCCATGCGGCAAAGGACCTCGGGAATCTCGGGTTGATGCCGACAGCAGAACCCGTACTCGAACAGTCGTCCCTGACATCGTTCGCCGCGCATGGTGCACCGCGAACGTTCACGGATGCGCTCCGCGAAAAGGAGGAGGGATGATGCGTCTCTTGTGGATCCTCGCCCGCGCGGCATTCATCGCGCTCGGGGCGGCAGGGATCGGTGTGGTCATCGGTGAGCTCTGGCTCGCCGACGCACTCGATCGCGCGCAGCACGCACGCACCGCCGCGGTGCAGTTCCTCGATGACACCGGTCTCCCCGGGCCGTGCGCGAACGCAGGACCCGTGCCGGATTCCATGAAGGCGATGGGCGAGCACCTGCGTGCAACCGGTTCCGCCTCGCTCCACGCATCCGTTCGAACGATTGTCCGATGTGCGGATGACGGTGCGCGTGCAGCGTTCATGGTCATGCTCCGCCGCGCAGCAGTCGGCGGCGATGCAACCGCCCAGGCCGCGCTCGATGGCATGACGGAAGATGCCTGTCGCGCCATCCATGTCGCAGCAGGTGTTCCCGAGAGCGAGCTCGATGCGGCGACGAGCATCTGCGTCCATGCAGTGCCTCGCGCGGATGGCGACGCGAATACTCCCACCGGAGCAGCAGCAACCATCATGCGGACGTTCCGTTTCACGCAGGCACTCACGCTCGTGCGTGCCGGTACCGCATCGGTCGGGATCATCGCGCAGTTCTGTGAGGACTCCAATGTCCTCCCCGCACGTGCCTACGATGAGATCGTGCGTCGTGACGCCGATCTCGCCGCGCTCCTCCAGCGTTCCTGCACCGAGCAGGAGACGGTAGAAGATAGTCCCTAGTCCGCAACGCTCCTCCCACCACAAGTGGGAGGAGCTTTAATGTTCTCTCCGAAGCTGGCGCGGGAGCACCAAAGGTTGACGGTGAGCTGTTCGCGCGATAGCGTTGTCGTGTAGTACTCTTTCTCTGGAGGAACCATGGACCATGGGAAAGCAGCGATCCACCGCCCCACGCGCGTCGTGTTGGACATCGAGACCATCGGATGTTCGTGGGCGGCGTTCAGCGAGCAGGAGCAGCGGTACCTCACAAAGCGCGCGGCCCAGCGTGATGACGATACGACCGCGGAGGATGTGCTCGCGCTCGCACCACTCACGGGACAAGTCGCGCTCATCGGGATGCGCAATCCCGATTCCGGTCATGCGAAGCTCTACTTCCTCGTCCCGCCGGACCCCAAGAATCCCGATACGCTCTGGCGCGATGCGGCGCTCTGCGCGCAGTGCGAAGTGCAGCGCGTGGGGGATGCAATGCAGTGCTTTGACGATGAAGCGACACTCCTCCGAGCGTTCTGGGACGATCTCGCACACTACGCGCAGATCATCACCTTCAACGGGCGGAGTTTCGATGGCCCGTTCGTCATGCTCCGCTCGCTCATCGTCGGTGTCGTACCGTCTCGGAACCTCGCAGGCCCGCGCTACGACGATGCGCACATTGATCTCGCGGATCGCCTCACCTTCTTTGGCGCGACGCGCGATCGGTACACCCTGGACTTCTGGTGCCGCCGCCTCGGTATCGCCTCGCCAAAGGAGCACATGTCCGGCGATCAGTTCGAGCGGCTCTGGCGCGCCGGCGCACTCACGCAGTGCTGCATGTACAACCTCGAAGACCTCCGTGCAACCACCGCACTCGCAGATCGCTACTTCGCCACCTTCGGCAAAATCTACCGCCTCCGCAAGAACGGCGAGCCCGGCCGATGAGCACCCCCACGCCAAGCCCCACACCCCGGGGCTTGTTCTTTTTCTCCTTTCTGATCCTCCCCCTCATCTTGAGGGGGAGTAAGAGGGGGTGCGAGCCACCTCTGATTCCCTCCCTCTTCCCCGCCCTACACACCCCCTTGTCATTGCGAGGAGCGCGTCCTCGCGCGACGCGGCAATCCCGGTCATTCATCTACCAGCGCTTCTTTTTGGACTTCCTTACGTTATCCACACTCCATACTTCTCCTGTTCGGTTTGCGTTCGGGTATACTAAAAACAGCGACGGATTCTCACACATCATCAATCTCAAATCCCCCATCATCAATCGCCCCCCCATGCCTCTCACCAAACGCCAACACCAAGTGCTCAGCTTCATCATCAACTTCGTGCGCGAGCATGACTACGCGCCATCCATTCGCGAGATTGCGGATGGGCTGGATGTGTCGTCTCCCGCAACGATCCACGAGCACCTCGAGTCCCTCCGTCGTGCCGGCTACGTCGCAGGTGCCGGATCGCGCGCGTGCATGCCCACACGTCAGACGCTGGGACTCGGGCGATCATTCGCCCTCCCACTCCTCGGCACCATTGCAGCCGGTCGTCCCATCGAGGCCGTAGAAGAACAGGAGGCCATCGCCGTGCCGGCGGACTTCGTCGTGGACGGTCTCAACTCATACGTCCTCCGCGTGCAAGGCGAGTCCATGATCGAAGAGGGGATCCACGACGGCGACTACGTCGTTGTCGAGCGCAATCCCTCCCCCCGCGACGGCCAAGTCGTCGTCGCACTCCTCGACAACGACCACGCCACCCTCAAGAAGTTCTACCGCGAACGCACCCGCATCCGCCTGGAGCCGGCCAACGCCACCATGAAACCCATCTTCGTCCGCGACTGCATCGTCCAAGGCGTCGTCCGCGCGGTCATGCGGAGGTATTGAGTATGGTCGCTCTCACTCTTTTCGACTTATGGTGGGTGAGAAGAGTAGCCGTGAGAATGTAACAAGCGCATGATCACATGATACGATTGTGGCATTATGCGATTCCATTTCGATCCCAACCTCCAATTTCAGCTCGATGCTATCCATGCAGTGGTGCGCCTTTTTGAGGGCGCGCCGCATATTCGTCCACAGGATCGTATCTTTGCAGAGGTCATCGCAAACAAAATCGATATCTCGAGTGAGCAGGTACTTACGAATCGCACTACAATCATGTCAGACAACCGCATCGCGGACGGCAAGCCCACCGATGCGCTCGATTTTTCCATTGAAATGGAAACCGGAACCGGAAAGACGTATGTGTACCTCCGCACGATTTTCGAACTCCATCGCGCGTATGGCCTCACGAAGTTTATCATCGTTGTGCCGAGTGTAGCTGTGCGTGAAGGTGTTCTTAAGACGATTGAAGTGACGCGTGAGCATTTCCGCGCGCTCTTCCACGCGATGCCGTTCGAGGCATTTCCGTATGATGGCAAGCATCTCAACCGCGTGAAACACTTTGCGATCTCGAATGCACTGCAGATCATGGTGATGAACATGCAGGCGTTCAACGCAGAAGATCGCATCATCAATCAAGAACGCGACACGCTCTACGGTGAACGTCTCATTGATCTTATTCAGCGCACCGCCCCCGTCCTTATCCTCGATGAACCGCAGGAGGGGATGGATACACCGAACATGGTCGAGCGCCGCGCGGCACTCCACCCGCTCTGCACGCTCCGGTACTCCGCAACGCATCGCGTGCTTACGAACCTTCTTTACCGTCTCACACCGTACGATGCGTATCGGCAGGGCCTCGTAAAGAAGATTGAAGTGTACCCCATTTCGGAGGAGGGCACGCAGAGCGACGTGCGTATCGCATTCACCAAGGCGGTGTTCTCCGCAAAAGCACCAAAAGCGAAGCTCATGCTTGCGGTGCGTACGGCGAGCAGTGAGCTCCGTGACCGTGTTGTCACGGTGAAGTTTGGAGACGACCTTGCCACAAAGACGAAGAATCCCGTGTATACGGGATGGATCGTGGAGCGCATCTCGAAGGACATGGGGAGCGACACCGCGAAGATTGCGTTTACGAACGGCACGGAGATCACGGAGCAAGCGCAGCACGGGCGGAATCGTGAGGCGATCTTCCGCGAACAAATCCGATACGCGATCCGTTCGCATTTTGAGAAGAAGGACGCGCTCGCACCGCGTGGCATCAAGGCGCTCGCGCTTTTCTTCATTGATCGCGTGGCGAACTACAATAATGAAGATGGCATCATTCGTCGCCTATTCCGTGAACTGTACGTTGAGGAGTGGCGCCGCCGATACCATCGCGATCCTGAGCACGTGGATGCAGTGCACGAAGGATACTTCGCAAAAACAGGTGGTGGCGATTGGACGGATAGTGAGACATCCATGCGGAAGAATAGCGAAGCGTACGACCTCATCCTCCGCAACAAAGAACGCCTCTTGAGCACCGATGAACCAGTGGAGTTTATTTTCTCGCACTCCGCGCTCGGCGTGGGGTGGGACAATCCAAACGTGTTCACCATTTGCACGCTCAATGAGA
Organism: bacterium; assembly: GCA_030647005.1. NCBI lineage: Bacteria > bacterium. The sequence continues at coordinate 4,273 of JAUSKG010000031.1, read as the reverse complement.
CGGAGAGCATCATGAAGAAGCGGCAGGAAATCGGTCGCGGTTTGCGCATTTGCGTGGATCAGAACGGGGAACGCGTATTCGACCTAGCGGGTACACCAGAAGGTAAAGAGGTGAACCTCCTCACCGTCGTCGCCAATGAGAGCTACCACGCGTTCGCGGAGGGTCTCCAGCGAGAACTTGTTGAGGAGTACGGCGAAGGCGTCGAGCAGGTTCCCGTGCGGAACAAGCGCGCGAAGCCGACACGCATTCAGCTCAATCGTGACCAGTACGACAGCGAGCACTTCCGGCAGCTCTGGGAGCGCATCGCGCCGAAGACCACGTACGAGGCGTTTTTCCGCGAAGAGGAGCTTGTCGCGCGCGGGATCGCCGCGTGTGGCGCGATTGTCGTTCCGCGGCCACAGATCATCATCGAACGACGACGCATCCGCGACCTCGGGGACATTGCAGCCGCAACGTATGAAGGTGATGATCGCGTCGCGATCGATGGCAGTACCGCATTCGTCAATCCAGTCGTCGCGCTCGTCGCCGATACTGCGTTGAGTACGGTCACGGTGCAGCGCATCGTGGATGGCCTGACGAACACCGACCAGCTCGCTCGGAATCCACTCGTCTACCTCGCAGAAGCAGCCCAACGCTTGAAGCGCATTTTGGCCGAGGAACTTGTCGCGGTCATCCGCTATCAGCCCACCAACGAGCAGTACCCGCTCGCCGATCTTGAAAAGATTGAGCAGACCTACCAACAGACGGTTTCGGTGCGGCGCAGCATTTACGATCACGTCATCTACGACAGTGAAACTATTGAACGACCATTTGCGCTCGCACTCGATGGTGAACAGCGCGTACGCGTGTTCCTCAAACTGCCCAACTGGTACGCGATTGCTACACCTATTGGCGACTACCATCCGGACTGGGCATTCGTGGTGGAGCAGCGCGAGCTCGATGATGGAGGGGAATCGCGGAGCTACCTCGTGGTGGAGACGAAGGGATCAAACGATCTTGGTATGCTTCGCCCCGATGAGCAGCTGAAAATAAAGTGCGCCCTCGCTCACTTCACCGCCCTCGGCTTCGCCCCAAAAACCGACCGCCAGTACATCGCCCCCATCAAGGATTTCAAATCCCTCCGATCCCGCGCCCTCGACGCAAACAGCCAACCGATTCTCTAGGTGTCATTGCGAGGAGCCGTGCGACGAAGCAATCTCACGCCAAACATTTGAGTCATCTGTATGCATTGGAACCAACTCGCAAGCGATGATCCAAGACCGAAAGACAATGAAGGTTACGCATTGTGCTGCAAACTCGATCCGAGGAATGAGGATTTTGCAGAGGTTCTTAGGGTATGCAAAGAGAGGGGCTTGAAGTACGAAATAAGGGAGGGTGACGGTGCGCAGCAACATATTTGGATCAAGGAATAGAAAAATGAGTACGCGAATCAGTAAAACGGTCGCATCATATATGCCCACCAACGATCTCCAGCACATCCCTCACGAAACCCCCGACATCCACGCCGAGCTTCTCGCTTCTCTCCGCGCTCTCTACCCCGCGCTCTTCGACGGTGACGGCAAGTTGAGCGAGCGCGAGCTGCGTGCGTTCGTCGGCAACTACGGCGTGCCGGATGTCGAACGGTTCGAGTTCCGATGGGCGGGCAAACAAGCGTCGAAGCGCATCGCATTCACGCCGAGCCGCGCGCGGCTTCGGCCAAATCCAAAGCGCAGCGTGGATTTCGATACGACGGGCAACCTCATCATCGAAGGCGACAACCTCGAGGTGCTAAAACTGCTCCGGAAGTCGTACTTCGGGAAAGTGAAGTGCATCTACATTGATCCGCCGTACAACACCGGCCATGATTTCGTGTACTCGGATAATTTCACAGAAGGAAAGCAGGCGTACTGGGAACAGAACGGCGTCTTCCACGACGGCATGCGCATGGACACGAACACCGAATCCGCCGGCCGCTACCACAGCAACTGGCTCAACATGATGCAGAACCGCCTCCTCCTCGCCCGCCAGCTCCTCCGCGACGACGGCGTGATTTTCGTAAGCATCGACGACCACGAGGTCCATAACCTCCGCAAGCTCATGGACGAAGTGTTCGGGGAGGAGAATTTTGTGGCGCAAATTGTTTGGGAGAACCGAGAAGGTGGTGGTGGATCTGATAGTAAGTACTTCAAGATAAAGCACGAATACGTTTGTGTTTTCGCTAAAGATATCGAGCAACTCGTTATTCCTGGGTCCGAGGTGGAAGACGACAGTGGTTATCCGGGGCAGGATGAGCATGTCAAGGAAAGGGGGAAATACAAGCTCATCAAGCTGAATAGCTTTAGTATCCAGTACTCTCCATCCCTTGATTATCCGATTGAAGCTCCAGATGGCGGAGATATCCACCCGAGCGAAAATGGAAAGCGTGGCTGTTGGAGGTGGTCGAAGAAAAAATACGAATGGGGAGCGCAAAATGGTTTTATTGTCGTCAAGAAAAATGGGGGAGATAACTGGATTATTTACACTAAGCAATACTTCAGTGTTGATAACGAAGATAAACCGATCACGAGGACGTTGCCTCCGTTAGCTGTCATTCAGGAGTACTCAAGTACAATGGCGACCAAGCAAATGGAGGATATATTTGGGGAAAAGGTCTTCGATTACTCCAAGCCATATCCGCTCATCAAAAAATTGATCAATTTTGTTTCAAGGAAAGGAGCGGATGACCTCATCCTCGACTTCTTCGCTGGTTCCGGCACCACCGCACAGGCGGTGATGGCATTGAATAAGGAAGACGGCGGAAATCGAAAGTTCATCCTTGTGCAGTTGCCGGAGGAGACGGACGAGAAAAGCGAGGCGCGGAAGGCGGGGTACAACACCATTTCACAGATCACCATCGAGCGCGTGAAGCGCGCGGGCGCGCGGATCAACGGCGACGTAGGGGAGGGTTTTATACCCTCCCGTTCGGAGAAACTAAAAGTAGATACCGGCTTCCGCGTATTCGAGTTGACGAGGAGTTTGTTCCCGGACACCGCATACGCGCGTGACCCCGAGAAGACCGACGCAGAAAACGAAGTCGCGCTCAAGGAGTGCCTCGAACGCTCGAAGCAAGTCCTCACCTTCCTTTTCGATCGTGACGAACTCCTCGCCGAAATCGCACTCAAGGACGGATTCGACGCCACCTTCACCGCCACGAAACAAGACGAGTTCACCGATAACTTCGTCTTCCTCCTCGCCGACGCCTCCAAGAGCGCCCGCATCTGCCTCGACCACGAGCTCACCATGCCCACCGTCGATCGCCTCATCAAGGATCACAAGTCCGATCGCTTCATCTGCCTCCATCGCGCCGTCGACACCACCAAACTCTGGAAACTCAACCACTCCCTCGGCTCCAACCTCTGGGTGACGTAGCACATTTATGGAACTCAAAGATTTCGTGCAACGCGTCCTCCTTGATCTTGTTGAAGCGGTCGAGGGAGCGAGTACTACAGCAGTACGTAAGATGAAATTGACCGATAACGAACAGCATCGAACGGTCGAGTTTGATATTGCGGTGACGGTAGAGCAGGAGACAAATGTGACCGGGAAAGGCGGTATTCGAGTACTGCATTTTGTGGAGGCGGGTGGTGATGTGGGCGAGCAGACGCGTAATGCAACGGTTAGTAGGGTTCAATTTGGAGTCAAGATTGATCCATGGACAAAGGAGGAAGAAAAACGGCAGAGGGAGGAACACTCACGACCAGCTCACGTAGATTCCTACAGATAGACGGTGTTGGTGTCAGGTTTGACGATCATGCAGAAAATCATTTCAGAAAAATTTGTCGAGCGGGCAATCTTGAAGCACCTCGCTAAAAAGGGGTGGGACTACAACGTGAAGACGAAAGGACTCCATGAGCGAGGATGCGACATCGTGGTCACCGATTCGCGCAACAAGAATAAGGCGCGACGGTTTTACATTGAGTGCAAGGGGAAGTCCTACGCGAAATCCGCGCGATCCATCGCCGACACCACGTTTCTTTTCGCGCTCGGTCAGGTTATTACGAGAATGAAGGTCATCGCACGGCATGCGTACAAATACGGTTTAGGGCTTCCAGAAGAGAGTGCCAAGAAAGCACTGCGACGGATCCCATGGCAAGCCGCGCGACATCTCTGTTTGTACGTTTTCTCGGTAGATGACAAGGGGCGCGTCACAGAGTATTCGCCGAAAGATTTCAAGAGTCATCAAAGATCATCCTCTAAGTCGCACGAAGCTTCTAGCCGTGCTATTGTTGAATGATTTGTGAGCGATATCGATGCA
>JAUSKG010000030.1 GCA_030647005.1 bacterium | reverse complement strand
CCGGGAGCGACCAATCCGAATACAAACACACCCCAACATCGTTGGGGAGCTGCTCGTGCATGGCACGGAGGAGATGATGCGTGTACCACCCCACGCCGGTCTTCTTCGACTCCGCCGCGCGGGAGGCATCAATGGCGAGGCGCATAGATGCCGCCCTACTTTGTCCCCACCAAGCTTCGCTTGTACACATCGAGGTTCTCGAGGGCGATGCCGGTTCCCTTCGCGACGCAGAGGAGCGCGTCCTCGGCGACCTGGGCGGTGACACCAGTGGCGCGCGCGAGGAGTTCGTCGAGATTACGGAGGAGCGATGTCCCACCAGACATGACCATCCCGCGTTCGATGATGTCTGCGGAAAGTTCGGGCGGCGTATCGTGGAAAACATCCTTCACCGCGTCAATGATGCCCTGGAGGTCTGCCTGAATCGCATCGGTCCCATCATCCGAGGTGACCGTAATCGTTTTCGGGAGTCCCGTCACCATGTCGCGCCCGCGCACGTCCATCGTGAGTCGTTCCTCGAGGTACATGGCGGACCCGACACCGATTTTGATCTCCTCCGCAGTGCGCTCGCCGATGGCGAGGCCGTGCTTGCGGCGGATGTGTTCCTGAATGGACGTGTCCAACCGGTTCCCACCGATGCGGACGCTCCGCGAGGTCACGATACCCCCGAGTGAGAGCACCGCGATCTCCGCCGTCCCGCCGCCGATGTCAATGATCATGTGACCGGACGCGCTCCCGATGGGGATGTCCGCGCCGATCGCCGCGCAGATGGGCTCCTTGATGATGTACGCGGCCTTCGCGCCCGCCGCGAGCGTCGCGTCAATGACCGCGCGGCGCTCCGTGGACGTGATACCGCCAGGCACGGCGACCATGACCTCCGGCCGCCGAATGCGGAACCCGCCTGCCGCTTTGTTGATGAAGTAGCGCAGCATGGTTTCCGTGGTCTTGTAGTCCGCGATGACACCATCCTTCATCGGCCGCTGCGCGATGATCGTATCCGGTGTCCTCCCGAGCATCTCCTTCGCATCCCGCCCGACGGCGAGAATCTTCTTGTCGAGCACGGAGATCGCCACCACCGAGGGCTCGTTGATGACGATCCCCCGTCGCGGCATGTACACGAGGACATTCGTGGTGCCGAGGTCAATGCCGATCTTTGAGGAGAACATATCCTTCACCGTGTACTCGGTACGTTACGGCGCAACGCGCACCCTAAAGCGCTGATCCACTCGCAAGTCCGTCTCCACCGTATACCGTCCATCCCCCCAGGCAGCCGGCACCTCTGCGGGGGAGGCCGTCTCCACAGGAATACCGAATTCATGATCCACCGTCAAGGTCGTTGGCGACGGGAGCCCAAGTTGCTTCTGGACGTGCAGCGCGTACTCCCCTGCACGAATGCGCGCGACGATCTCCGGAGCCAGGCCGACGGTGAACGTGAGCGATGCGGTTTGACCGGGCTCGATGGACCAAAAGGTACCAAATGCCGCACGGTCGAGCTCCTCGAGCACGTCGGCGGACGTGGCGGCACCCGTCACGCGGTAGAGCCGTGTTCCTGGCGGGAAGTAGACCCGCGTGTACGTCTGGTAGCGCGTCGTCTTCCAGGTGAACGTACCGGTGTTCCGGTACGTCAGCGTGACGGTGCCCGTGTACCCACCTGCGGCGTCCGGCGTGATGGCGTACGTCGTGCGACGATCCATGACGCTGTCGGTCTTCAGCGCGCCGAGGTTTGCGTCCACCACCATGAGGAAGTCCTCGCCGTGCACGATCGGCGCAACGCGACCGGCGACGGCGATTTGCTCGAAGGCGTGCTGGAAGGTCTCGTTGGTACTGTACGCCATGAGCTGACGCTCTGCGACGGCCGCGCGCAGTGCGCCGAGCACACGCGTAAGCTCGCGCAGGGGAATATCGTAGAAACGGTCAATGACCGCAGTGGAGAGCGGCGCGATGATGTCCTTGCGGCGGGGCTGCGGGATGCCGCGCGTTGCGTAGGCCTTCTCGACCTGGTACTCCAGTTCATCGGCGATGTTCCCCGCATCAAAGCGAACACCCTCCACGGTGATCGGGCCGGTGATCATGAGCAGTGCTGCCGCGAGCGTCGGCGTGAACCCCACGACCACCTCGGGGTTGCCCGGACCGTGCTCCCGCTCGTAGAAGTCGAGCACGGTGCGTGATGACTCCGCGAAATCCGGCGACCAGTTCGCGTCACGAAGGTACCAGTACTGCACGATACCTTGCTCGCGGAACGGTGCCGGCGGCGCGATCTGGATCTCGCCGACAACCTCCCGATCGAGGTTGTAGACATCATCCGTCGTGAACCGCGTGAGCGATCCGCCTGCGACCTCCGCGAGGCCGTAGGTCCCCAGGAACCCCCCACCCGGACGGAGCTCTGTGTTGTTCAAGAAGAGGAGGAGGATGGACGTTGGCTCCGCACCCCCCAGCGAATCCACGAGTGCCGTCGCGGTCTGCGTCACCCCGCGGAGCTGCTCGCGCTGCGCGACAATGGTCGGCGACCCCAGCGCGCCATCGAGCGATGCGCACTGCGGCACGATTCGGCGTACCGCTCTCGGGCAACGCGCCTGTGCGAGGAGTGCATCACCGGCCGCAAACGCCGCGTTCGCGGTTCGGAGTCGGAGGGCTGCAGAACCAACCAACGCCGTGATCTGCGCCTGCTCGGCATCGCTGAGCGAACGGAATGATCGGCCCCCGAAGCGCGTCCCGAGACGGTCAACATCCGCGGCAATCGTCGCGAGGAGATGCCCGCCGCGCACCCAATGCTCTGCGCCACGCGTCGCGTTCATCGCTGCAACTCGCACGGAGCCCGCAATCGGAACGTAGCTCAAAAAAACCTGCGCCTCGATACGCTCCGACGCGCGAGCGAGCGTCGTACGCGCACGAGTGAGCTCCACAATTGCGGTGTGGGCACCAGCAATCCCCTGCACTTCCCAGAGATCGGATGCACGCACGAGTGCGTCTTGCGCGATGGACGCTTCACGCGCCGCAGTCGCGAGCGCGGGGATGCTCCGCAGAACGACGAGCGCACCGAGCGCGACGACCACGAGTATGAGAACGAGCACGGTCTTGAGGATGGTGGGGGAGGCACGCATACGCTACTGCGTTTTCTTCGCGACGTAGAACCCGAGATACTTCCCGATCATGAGGCGCGTCTGCGCTTCAATCGCCGGAAGCGCACCAAACAGCACGAGCGTAATCGGCAGGAGGAGCCACTGAAAAATATGGATCGCAAATGACGCCGGGTGCATCCCCCGAGGCCGTTGCGGGATGAGCGTGAGTGCGAACCCCGCAGAAGCAAGGATGCCGATCATCGCGATGCCCAGGAGCCACTCGAGCACATGCGGTGCGGTCTGGGCAAGGACGGATGATGCTCCCGAACCACTCCGAAGAATCGCGAGCGGCAAACGACTGAAAATGAAGAGGAGCATCGGTGCCGTCGCCATCGAGAACATACCCTCACCGAGATTCCAGAGGTATTTGAGCTTCTTCCACAACGGAATGGCGGTACCGGAGCCGAAAAAGAAGTGCCAGACCATGTACGGAAAATGTTCGACCCCCCACATCCAACGACGCTGCTGCTTGTAGAGGTTAACGACGCTCTCGAGGAACGAACCGGCCTTCGCGGTATACATGGACACCGGCACAAAAAGCGGTGTGACGGTATAGTCACCATCGTAGGCAATGAACCCCTGGAGAAAGATGCGCGAGTCCTCTGTGACGATATCCTTCTCCCAGAACCCTACTTCGATGAGCGCGCGGAGCGACATCGAGTGGGACGAGAACGTGAAGAGCCGATCCGGTCGCATGAGCTCGGTGAGGAGCCAGAACGTCGTGCCGAATGCCGCGACGCGCATGAAGGATGGCGACTCCCACATGTTGTTGTTGTAGAGTGCCACGGGCTGGTAGCTCGTCCGGTAGCGGTTCGGGTGGTGAAGGAACGTCCACGTGAGGCAGGAGAAGTACTGCGGGTGCACAACCGTGTCCACATCAAACGCGGATACGACGACATCGTCCACGGAAATGCCGCGCGCTGCGAGATGGCGAACGGCCTCCCCGCCTGCGTAGTGCAAGTTTGAACCCTTCCCCGCGATCTCGTCCGGCAACCCTTCCGGGTGAACGATGACGAGGATGTCAAAGGTCTCGCTAAACTCCTGTGTAATGAAACGTGCCCGCTCGAGGAACGCCGCCGCACCTGCGCGCGCTTCCCCCGTGAGCACAATGGTCATGCGACCGGGCGGCAGGTACGCGCGAGCGAAACCAAGGAAGGTCTGCCGCATGACCTCGACCGATTCGGTGGACGTGGGGAGGAAGACGAGGTGATGGATGGTTCGCCACCGCTCCGGAAAATCACACTCGAGCATGGCCGTCCAATCGCGCAGGACGTCACGCCGAAACCGTCCCCAGGAAGCAACGAGGTAGACGATGAAGTAGAGGACCCGCAGGAGCCAGTAGAAGCTGAAGCAGATCATGAACACGATGACCCACATCGGCCGCACGAACGACAAGATGACGCTCGAGAGGAGCGCAACCCAGAGCACGATGCCTGGAATCATCTCAAATACCCTGAACAGCGGCGTCCCGCGTGGGAGGCGAACGTGGTGTTTGTGCGAAGGGAGGGTCATAGCTCCATACTAGCAGCACAACGGCTTCCAGTGCGGAAGCCGTTGTGCTGTTGCAATCCGAGCGTTCTCGAACGCTGGACTATTTTCCGGAGAGGTCCTTGCGCAGGCGGTCGAGGAACTTCGCTGCATGCTCCTTGCCACCGAGGCCAAAGGCGAGGCCTGCAGCGATGGCGACCATCGCGACGAAGCCCTGCACAATGGTGTTGAGGAGTGTCGTTCCGATGTCGAGCTGGTCGAGCGCGACGAAGACGCTGAAGATAACGATCGCCCACTTCGCGATCCCCGAAACGAAGTGCGGGCTGAGCAATCCCGTTGACTGCACGGCATTGCCGACAACCTTGTAGACGAAGTCGGCCGCGACGAGACCGGCCGCGAGGATGACCACCGCCACGAACACCTGCGGGATGTAGAGCGCGACGCTCGAGAGGAACGTCGTCACTTGCCCCCATCCGAGGATGTCCGCCGCAGCGATGAGGAACGCGATGATGAGGAACCACTTGACGAGCCAGCCGATCAACCGCGAGAACGAGAAGTCAACATCGGCCTTCTCGAATACCTTGTGGATATTCAACCGATCAATGAGCTTATCAATCTGGATGAAATCAATGATGCGGCGGGCAACGTTCCCGAGCGCCGCAGCGATCACCCAGCCGACGACGAACACGATGAGCGCCCCAAGGAGACGCGGAAGGAACGCGGCAGAGCTCATCCAGAGACCTTGGAGTGATTGCAGGAGCACGTCACCCCAGGCGGATACGCTGGAATCTGGCATGTGAATTTTTGGTTATGTCAAAGATTGTCTCACGCGAAACAGGAAAATTACCCGACCTTTATGGATGATTCTCCTTTCCAGTATAGCACAGCGTTCCCCTTTTGGTGAGCGTCGTTATCCACACCGCACGCGAAGTTGCTCAATCATCGCATACCTCACCCGTCCGCACGGCGTTGCGTGATGGATGGTTCGCTTCCATACTCGGGGAGCGCGAGGCGGGTGCGCGTGCCGCGGACGGAAAGCGGAATGGAGAGCGCCTGTGCGAGTGCGTTCGCCGTCACCACGCCAAGGCGAACTGCACTGAAGCGACCAGGTCCGGGGACGACATCAACAGCGGCGATAGCACACCGGTCAACGCCCAACGCCGTACACGCGCGTTCCACGGCGCGCAGGAGCGCACCGTCACGCTCGTGAGTGCTGATGAGCGTAAACGACCGCGTGACGAAACGCCCGCTCCGCTCGTCGGTGAGACGCACGAACCCGCGCTCGCCTGTCGTATCAATGGACAGCGACGCGCTCGACGGGTGCTTGCTCCGTGAGCTCATCAATGACGCTGATCTTCTTTCCCCCGAGGATGTCATAGAGGAATCGGTCGCCGATACTCTTACGATAGTTGAACTCGCGGACGGTCATCACGGTGTAGTTCACCGTTCCACCGATCTCTCGCTCAAACTGCTTCATGAGCTGGACGAGGCGTTCTCGGTGGATCGTGCCAACGAGGAATACATCCACCGGCGCATCTTGCTCACCGATGAAGAGCCCGAGGAGCGCGAAGTAGCGCAGGGAACCCAGCCGCTGAATGCGCCGCTTGAACTCCGCTTCCAGGAGGAACTGCGATTTCAGGACGAGCGAGCGGAGCTCCTCGATGAGGAAGAATCCCTCGTCAATCGTGTAGTACTTCCGCTGTCGCTCGCGCAGCCCACCGACCGCGCTCTCCGGAGGTGTTGTCGCGGCGATGATACCAAGGTGTTCGAGGTTCTCGAGTTCGCGACGAACGGCGTGGATCTGCGCTCCAATCCTCCGCGCAATCTCGCGCACGTAGAACATCCCGCCAGGATTTCCCAGGAAGAGTTGGAGGAGCTTGACCCGCGTCTTGGAACCAAAGAGATGCTCGAGCATACAACGATAGCCACACTCATGAGTAGCAGACCTCGTACTCACACGATATACTGAGGATATGGACTGTGCAAACCATTTGTTCACACCCGTGACGTAGCGGAATGCTCCGAACACTTTTTGTATCCCGACACTCTCCACCTTCCTCGTGCGCCTCTCGTGCCCGCTATGCCGTCCGTTCTCACGCTCCACGCCGAAAGTACAACGCATGATGCCGTGAGCATCACGCACCGTATCCCGCTCCTCGGCCCGCGACGGGCGTCGTTCTTCGCGCTGCTCATTCCTGTTGCCGGAACAAACGAGGCAGCACGCGCGTACCTCGCACGCCTCACGACGACCATGGAGAACATTGCAAGGGCGGACGACCTCCTCACACCCGAACACGATACGAAGCGTGCGACGGAACCTGATGCGTGGCTCGCCGCGTTTGTTCAGCGCCTCCAGACCGTTCTCCGGAAGGAGGACGATAGCACACGACGCAAACGATCAATCCCACTCCACGCAGCGATTGGCCTCACATGCCAGGCACAGGGACGACGCACGGTCATCGTCACTACTGCGGGAGGGATGCGCGTGCGCATCGCGTCACGCAACGCGCGCGGCGTTGTCTCGAGTGCAGATGTCGTCACGCCAGAACCGCCATCGGTTCCGCTTGCCTTCTCCCACGCGATGTCTGGGACGCTCGGCCCCCACGACGCGCTCCTCATCGGCACCGATGACGCACAAGAGCAGCTCCCCGCCGCTGCGCTCAAGCGCGCATTCAGCAGGAATACGATGAGCGAGACCGTCGCGCGCGTGCACCAGGCGCTCCAGAAAAATCCCATCGAGGCATCGCTCCTCATGGTCTGCGGATCATCTGCGCAACCCGTTGAACGATCGCACGCGTCCATGGAGTCGTTCATCCATACCGCCGCACTCACCGAGGGATTCCTCACGCCAAAGCTCGGGCCGTCCATCCGTCGCTACGTGCGTGCTGCACGAAAAACCGGAACGATGCTCGTCGCCGCCCGTCCACGACGCACGACACGACGCGGGAGAACAACGACGCGCACCAATGCGCTCATGCCCGCGGTCATCCAATCCATCCGTTTCACGTTCCAGACCATCCGCGTGACGCTCACGGGTGTCGGTGCACTCATCGTGGATGCGCTCCGACTCATCGGTATTGGCACGCTCCGCATACTCCACGCGACGCACCGCGCGGGTGCACTCCTCCAGGCATGGCGGAAACGCGCGTCTGCTGAGCACGCCGAATCCCACGCACCCCTTGAGGCCAAACCATCCACTCCTCGAGCACCTCACTGGCGGAGTACTCCTGTGCATGCACTCCACTACGGCATCGCTGCCGTGATGGCAGCTCGCGCGCGCTTCATTGCGCTCCCGCGTCAGTCCCAACGCCTCCTCATCATGGCCATCGGCTTCGGGCTGCTCTTCACATCGTCCACGCTCGCACTCTGGAGGCAGAACGTCACCGAGCAGGATGTCACCTCGTACAACGTGCTCATTGCAAAAATCGAGGAGCTCCGCTCCGTTGCGGAGGCGCGTTTACTCTTTGGCGATCGCGATGAAGCGCGATCGTCCTTCGCGGACGCAGCAGCGCTCGTCACGGTCCTCCCGCGTGACTCGCGCGCCAGACGTGAACGTGCGGAGCGCCTGAGCGAGGAGGTGACATCGTCGCTCGATCGTGCCCGCCTCCTCACGCACCTCGAGCACCCGCTCTCCGTCACGAGCGGGGCGCAGCTCGGATTCACCCTCCTCCCGGACATGGTACTCGTGGACCGCAAGCTCGTACTCCTCTCCGCTGACCGCACGCAGCTCACGACCTTCAACCCGAGGACTGGCGATGCCGATGCCCAGCGCATCGTTCCTGTTCCGCAGCTTTCGGGAGTCGTGCGGATGCTCGCCATGGATGACCGCACCGTTCTCCTCATTGACGAATACGCGAAGGTTGTCTCCGTGGCCGTGGCGAACGGCGCGATGACGAGTTCCTCGATCGTCGCGCCGCCCGAACGTATCGTTGATGCGGCGTTCTTCCAGCAGCGCCTCTACCTCCTCCACGCGAACGGCGCGATCACACGCCACGTGCGAACGGCCGCCGGGTTCAATGCCGGCAGCGTCTGGCTCCGCGCGCCAGAGCAGTCCGCAGGACGTGCACACCTCCTCGTCAATGGCTCGGCGGTACTCTCGATGGAAAACGGAAGCGTTGCACGCTACCTCGCAGGCAACCGCAGTGACACAAACTATACGGAAACGATTGACCCTCCCCTCTCCGGTCCCGTCTTGCTCGCCGGCCGCTCAGAGAGCGACACGTTCTTCCTGGGAACGCCACAGGATGGCCGCATCATCGTCATGCGAGACGGCGGTCGCCTCGTCGGCCAGCTCCAATCTGACGCATTCCTCGGCATGAGCGCCATCACGCTCGCAGGTGATGGCGCGTCACTCTTTATCATGGCCGCCGATGCCGTGTACGTCGTCGTCCCGCCGACGTGACGCCTCTCGCATAAGAATACGGATCCGGCATATGCCGGATCCGTATTCTTATTGATTGCCTCCCGACGATGTCTCGTATGAGATCCCTCGGTCGCGCGGCCTCGTGCTGCATTGCCGGGATCCCTCGCTCGCGCACTCGCTCGGGATGATCGCGCCGGCAAGGAAGCCCTTGCCTTTTGTTCCGGCGCGATCACTTGAAACTCACCGTTGCGCCTGCCTCTTCGAGGGTCTTCTTCCACTGCTCGGCGACGGCCTTGGCGACACCCTCCTTGATGATCTTGGGAGCGGCATCCACCATGTCCTTCGCATCCTTGAGACCGACATCCATGAGCGAGCGAACGGCCTTGATGACATCAATCTTCTTGGCACCAGCGGACGTGAGCTCGACATTCACCTCGGACACCTCCTCCTCACCAGCACCAGCATCACCGCCCGCTGCCGGCGCGGCCATCATGGCCATGGGCGCTGCGGCGGAAACGCCAAACTTCTCCTCGAGCACCTTCACGAGCTCCGCGAGGTCGAGCACCGTCAGGGACTCGATCGAGCTCACGAGGTCCTTGAACTTCGCCGGAACTTCCACCTCCTTCTTCTCCTCAGTTGTGGTGTCAGACATAGACATTACGCTTTTGATTCTCGAATAGCATTGAGTACCTGCACGAACTGCCGATGGTTCCCCGAGAGGACACCGACGAGACCCCGCAGCGGTGCGGCGATGGACCCCACGGCCCTCGCGATGAGCTCCTCACGACTCGGCAGATCGCCGAGCTGACGTACCTCTGCCGCGCTGAGCGCGAGGATCGTCGCACGGTCGCGCATGAGGCCTCCGAGCACCTGGAAACGCTCGTTCGCCTTCACGAACGCCTTAGCGATCTTCGCGGGCGCGAGAGCATCTGCGAACCCGAAGAGCACGGACAACGCCCCATCGGTGGCCACTGCTTCCGGAGGGATCTCCTTGGCGGCAACCGCGCGATTGAAGAGCGTCTTCTTCACGACGAGGTACTCGCAGTTCTCCTTCCGCGCCGCGGCGCGCAGCTCCTCGAGCTGGTGCACCGTGCAACCAGAAAAATTTGCGAACACCACACCGTGCATGGCATCGAGGCGTCGCTCGACCCCCGCAATCATCTCCTGCTTCTGCACTCGTGTCTTTGGCATAGAAAAAACACTTGCTCGCCAGCAAGTGTGCACCCTCGACCTCCCCCGCAGTCGCGGGGTAGTTGTGCCTCTGCAGCGTGATTAAGGGCATTGGTGGGCGCCCCGCTGCTTTCTCTGGCGATAGTTCCATGGTACTGGTTTACCGCACGTTGTCAAATCATCTCCATTGAGCCGTTCTTATGACAAAACACTTGACAACAAGCTCATTTTCTGCTATACTTTCTCCAGAACCTTCAAGGAGGCAACGTGTCCTATATCATTGGTGCAAGTGGTCAGAGCATCTGGTGTCCGCCGAGTCGCGGCGACATCTTCTTTCTCCGATTCATGGTCGGTGCCCTCGCGATTACCTGCCTCATCGGCATGTACGGCATCGCGGCGCAGGCGCACTTCAGGACGGCGGCAGATGTCCGCCTCGACTACCGCATCGCGTTCGACGGTGAGGAGCTCGGCATTCACGACATCGCCCTCGACAGCGACGTCATGGGTGTGACGAGCATCACCTGCGAGACGATCTCGTGCCTCATCACACTCGGTAGCACCGACGACGACCGTGTCGTGACCATCGGTGTCGTCGTGGACTACCGCACCACCGAGCGAGAGGCGACGTGGTCCTACCTCGGTATCCGCGAGCAACAGAACCTCGCGGGACCAGCAGTCGGTGGCGAGTACGTCGCAATCCACGCGCTTGCCCTCCAGTAGGAAAACACCCCCCAGCATGCTGGGGGGTGTTCCATGTTCCATCCCGTCGCCGCTATGCCGCGCGATGGCGCGTGAGGGCATCGTGGATGTGATTCGCACGCTTGGGGCCGATGCCGGAGATATGCGTAAGCTCGTCGCCGGAACGTCGGAGCTGTCCCACGCGATGCACCTCTGCGCTTCGCAGTGCTTGCTCCGTTCCATGGTCCAAACCGAGCACGCTGATGTCGTCCCCGTCACCCTCACGGTACTGCGGATCAATGAGATCGAGGAGTTCCTCGATGGATTGTTCCTCGCCCGGACGACGGATCTCCACGGACGGCGCATGCACGCTTCGCGTGCGGAGCGCCTCGAGGCGTTCCACTGTCACCACCTCACCCGCGGTGTCACGAATCAACCCGTCGGAGACCTGTTTTGCGAACGACCCGTAGGCAACCGTGAGGTACTGCGTAGCGGCCGCAATCCCGACGAGTGCCACGAGCTGGTCCGGCGTCATGCTGTAGCGCGGGTTATCCTTGAGGAACGCGAGGATGCTGCGATCGGGCGCATGGTATGCGAGGTACCGCTTGAGCGGATCGTCGCTGTGCATCCACCCGCTCGGCCGTGCTTGCACGAACGTACGCAGCTCGTCCGTGGTCTCCTTGCCGCGCTTTTCGAGGAGACGCACGGTGGCACGGAGACCTTCGAGCTCCTCGAGCCGCGCGCTCGCCATGCGATCGGTGAGCTCGCGGTCAGCACCGCCTTCGAGCGCGAGCCGTCGGCCTTCGCGGAATGCTCGGTACGCGGCCTGGAGGTTCTCTTGTGCCTCCTCAAACTGCAACGTGAGCATTGCCGTCTCGAGACGCTGCTCGAGGATGGCGAGCGCGCGTTCGGCCTCATCAAACTTCTCCTGTGCTTCTGCCCGCACGACTTGGCTCTTCGCCTTGAGTCGCTTCCGCTGCTTTGCGCGCTCCTCGCGCACCGCACTGCACTCACCCTCGATCATCTTCACATGCAGGATCATCCGTTGAACGGCATGCTCTGCTTCCGGCATCGCTCTCCTCCATAGCACAAAGAAACGTCCTCCCGTAGGACGCTCTGAATGTACCAGACAAGTACGACCACGTCAAGGACTAAAACAGTGCGTACTGACCAACGCGATGCTCGTCCGCCATCGCTTCCGTGAGCACCACGATATCGGTGATGCGATCAATGTGGAATCGCCGCACATCGTTACGAAGGTAGCAGTACGCATCCACCACGCCATCGCGAATGCTCCGGATATCAATCTTCCGCCGATTGCGGTGGCCAGCACCGGTGGTGTCCACCGTGGAGACGTACTCGATCTCCACGCGTAGGCCGTCGCGGTGCGCCCGCTCGAGCTGCGCACGGATGCCCGTTTCACCTTTCGCACCTTCCCCCCACGTCACCGGTACCGCGCGCTTCGTACCGTCCCTACCCATGAAGAACACCTCGCCGTGCTCGCACCCGTACTCCCAGAGCTGCTTCGTCAACCGCACGTCATCGAGGCAGTAGCTCTTCACCTTCTCGATCTCACCCTGCCGAAACCATCGGATCGCCTGGAGGCCGTCGCCGGACTTCTTGAGGCCAAACGTCGCTTCCGCGCACGCATCGAGTCCGATGCGATGCCCGAGTGCGCGCTCGAGGTGCCGCATGAGATCGAGCGACGGGACTTTCGAGGTATCGAACGGCAGGTAGGGCTGGATGACGGGGAGGTCGAAGTGCTCACCGTTGAAGGTGATGACGCAATCCGCCTGCTTGAGGAGCTGGCCGAATCGGAGCACCTCATGCTCCTCGACGCACGCGTACGTGTCCGTTGCGGAATCCCAGTACCCGATGACCGCAACGCCAAGGAGGTGGCGATTGTGCGCACCTCCCACCTCGGCGAACTCCTTCTTCGTCTCGACATCGAATACGAGCGTCCTCGGCATAACTACGTGGCGTCATCGGAGCTCGGCTGGATCCGCTGGATCTTCACCGCGGCCTCCTCAAGTCGCTTGCGGAGCTCCTTCGCGAGCACCATCCCGCGCTCGAACTTCTCGAGGCCTTCCTCGAGATCAATGGCTTCGCCCTCGAACCACGCAGTGATTGCTTCGAGCTCCTGGAACTGCTTGGCGAATGATGATTGCTTCTTTGCTGCGGTCATACGCGCGCGCTGTTGTTATCCTCTCTCTCCATTCTTCATGCTCACTCCGTCCGTGTCACTGTGGACACCGCGCTGCCGACGGCAAACCGCGTACGGAGCTCGTCACCGGCACGGAGCTGCATCGCATGACGCACGACGCGACCGCCCACCGTCGTCACGGAGTACCCGCGTTCGAGAACGCGCTCGGGGTTGAGCCCTTCGAGGAGCCGCGTGCAGGCGATGACCTGCGCCGTGAGTGTCGCGCACCGCTCCGCGAGCCGTGACCCCATACGCTGCTCCGCATCCTCCCTGCGGCGCGCGAACGACCGGAGTGCATCGTCCATTGCATGGACGATCGTGCGCGCATTCACTTCCACACGCATGGAGCGTGCGTGGGCGAACGCAGTACCCCGATAGGAGAATCGCTCGATGATCGCGCGGTGGTCTGCGATGGTCCCGAGCATCACACCCGCGATCCCCTGCTCCATCATGCGGAGCTCCTGCGCGATGGCATGACGATCCGGCACCACGCGCTCTGCGGCGTTCGATGGCGTGCTCGCGCGCACATCGGCGACGAGATCCGCAATCGTTGTATCGCGCTCATGCCCCACGCCGACCACCACGGGGATAGGACACGCGAAGATTGCGCGCGCGATCTCCTCAGAGTTGAACGCCTGCAAGTCCTCAAGCGATCCCCCACCGCGCGTGAGAACAATCACATCCACTCCTCCCGCGCTGGCGCATGTCCGAAACGCAGTACACACATCGTCTACCGCTCCTTCGCCCTGCACTCGTACATCCACCGTGGAGACCTCCACACCACCCCAGCGATCGCCAAGGATACGGAGGAAGTCCGAGTACGCTGCCGAGTCCGCGCTCGCGATGAGTCCGATGCGTTCCGGAAAACGCGGGAGCGGACGCTTGCGACTCACGTCGAACAACCCCTCGCGCTCGAGCTTCTCTACGAGGAGCTGGAACGCCCGTTTGAGCGATCCCTCGCCAGACGGCTCGAGTGCCTCCACGGTGATGGAAAATTTCCCGCTCTTCTCGTACACGCGCGGAACGCCGGCGATACGCACGACCATGCCATCCTCGATGACGTGCCGGAGCTTCCAAGCCGGCATGAAGCACGGTACGACGCTCGCGTCATCCTTGAGCGAGAAGAACGCCCACTTCCCCTGGCTCATGCTGTAGCCGGATACCTCGCCCTCCACGAGCGCCGGCACCGATGCGAGCACCTCGTTTATGCCGGCGAGGAACTCGGAGACCGTCAGGATGCGCATAGGTATGCATCGTACCACGCTCATCGTATTGACAGCACCGGAGGGCAATGCTAGCGTTTGGATGGAAGAAAGCAGGAGGAGGACACGATGAGCGACGACATACTGTGGGCTGGAACGCGCGGCGAGTGGGTAGACAGACGAATGAAGACCATGCGCTGGGGTGGCGGCGATCTCCGCATTGCACCGCCAGCTAAGCTCGAGCAAATCCGCGTACGCTGGTTCTCCAAGTACGACGCAGCATACCAGTTCCTCACGGCGATACAGCGATCGAGCACGATGTACGGGCCGACCACCATGGACAAGCTCCATACACTCCTCTCCGACGCGTTCATCTTTGCATCGGATGAAGAGTTCGACGAGCACCTCCGGGATGCGCTCGACGGAATCCCTGCGTGAGATGATCGCTCCACACCCGCGAAGGCCCCACTGCAAGACCCCTCCGCACGCACGCGGAGGGGTCTTCTCTCGGGTGCTGCCAGACGTGGTACACTGGTACGCTATGGCGACACTCGACAAAAATGCTATCCTCGCCGCGCACGAGGGCGGAAAAATCACGATGGCATCTACGCGGGCCATTCGGAGCCGCGAGGATCTCTCCGTGGTCTATACGCCAGGGGTTGCCGAGGTCTCACGAGCTATTGCAGCGGATCCAACGCTCGCACGCCGCTACACGATCAGCGGCCGGTGCGTCGCGGTGATCTCGGACGGATCGGCGGTACTCGGCCTGGGCAACGTGGGGCCAAGGGCCGCGATGCCGGTCATGGAGGGCAAGTGCGCGATCTTCAAGGAGTTCGCCGGACTCGATGCGTTTCCCATCGTGCTCGATGTCCATGACGCAGATGGCATCATTGCCGCGGTGCGCGCGATCGCGCCGACGTTCGCGGCGGTGAACCTCGAGGACATCGCTGCGCCAACGTGCTTCGCGGTAGAGGAACGGTTGCAGGACCTCGGTATTCCGGTCATGCACGACGACCAGCACGGGACCGCAGTCGTCGTGCTCGCGGCACTCCTGAATGCCGGTCGCGTCGTGGAGAAGGAACTCGCGCGCATGCGCGTGGTCGTCGTTGGTGCCGGTGCGGCCGGTACGGCCATCGCCCACATGCTCGCCCCCCGCGTCGCGGATGTCGTTCTCGCGGACTCTCACGGCCTCGTCTGCGCGGCACGCGACGACCTCAACGCCCCGAAGCGCGCGCTCCTCGCGGTGACGAACAAACGGAGCGTATGTGGCACGCTCGCCGACGCGCTCCACGGCGCGGATGTCTTCATTGGTGTCTCAAAAGCTGGCCTCCTCTCGCCCGCCCTCGTGGCATCCATGGCACCGCGCTCTATCGTCATCGCCATGGCCAACCCTGTCCCGGAGATCATGCCGGACGAGGCGCGCGCGGCCGGCGCGATGGTTGTCGCAACCGGACGGAGTGATTTCCCCAACCAAGTGAACAACGCACTCGCCTACCCGGGCATCTTCCTGGGTGCCATCAATGCCGGTGCCACCCGCATCACCGACGCGATGAAGCTCGCAGCCGCTCAAACGATTGCGGGATTCGTTGAGGTGCCGGCTCCGGACATCATTATCCCTTCGATCTTCTCTCCCGACCTCGCGCGAACGATTGCGGATGCGGTGGCGCGTGCGTGGGACGAGGAACACGCCGCCGCCCCAACCCATCAGGCGAGCGTGTAGTACCCATCGCGCTCCACAACGACACCATCCCGCTCGAGTGCGCGGAGGAGCGGCGTGAGCGCGCGTGGCGGATTGCCGAAATGCTTGAGCGCAACACGGAGCTGCGGTACCGTCCTCCGCTCATTTTTTTGTGCAAGCACCGAAACGATGCGACCGCGCCAGAAGCGGGTGGAATTCTGAAATGTTTTTTGCGTTGGTTTGGGACGATTGGTTTTGGGGACATCCCGAGCCGTGAAGACGAGTGCGCCGTAGTCCATGAGCGCGTAGTTCCACATTCTCCCCTTCCGGCTCGGGATGACGCGTTCCGCGAGCCGCTCAACCTCCTGGAGCGGCATCTGCATGATCGCGGGTCGGCGGACGATCGCGTACGCGAGCACGCGCCGCACGTTCGTATCCACACACGGTGCCGGCAGGTTCCACGCAAACGCGAGCAGCGCATTCGCGGTGTAGGAGCCGACACCCGGAAGGTGCTGCAGCATGCGACCCAACTCACGCGTTACGTCATTTCGACCGGAGCTCGTCCGCGAGCGAAGCGGAGAAATCTCACGCCATTGATCTGAGCACAACATCCGAAGTTCCGCATCACCCACGATCTCCTGCGCCGCGCGATGGAGGTTCACGGCGCGACGATTGTAGCCGAGACCGGCCCACGCGCGCACGACGCTCGATCGCCTAGCGCGTGCGAGGTGCTCCATCGTTGGCCACCGCTCCATCCATCGCTCGAAGTATGGGGCCACGCGATCAACCTGCGTCTGCTGGAGCATGACCTCGGACACGAGTACGCGGTACGGCGTGATACCGTGCCGCCACGGTAACGCATGGCGCCCGTGCTTCGCGTACCACCGCATGAGCGCGCGCTGACGCTCCGCAATCGTGCGCTGTGCGCCCACCGGACGAGAGGTCATAGCTCGCTCACGTCACGCAGGAACCCCTGGCGCTTCTTCGCGGCGTTCTGCTCGCGCGTGAACTCGCCCATGTCGTCGAGCACGATGACGGGCTCGCCATCGCCTCCATCATCATTCCACCGCATGCGTGGCGTCACGCGGGAAACACCGATGGGTTCCAGCATCTCTGGCGGAATCTCGGCAATGAACGGGGAAGGTGCGGCGAGGTAGGACGGATCGTAGCCACCAGAGAGCGAGTACGAAAGCGTGAGCACATTTTTTGCTCGCGTCGTTGCGACGTAGAACAAACGACGTTCTTCTTCCAATCCGTTATCCTCTACCATCGCTCGCCGATTGGGGAATGCGGCAGCGGTGAGTCCCATGACGAAAACCGCCTCCCACTCCAGTCCCTTGGACTGGTGGATGGTGGAGAGCACCATGCGCTCGTGCTCGGACTCGTTTGCGCCAACGCGCTCCGCGCCGAACATCTCCGTGAGCGAGGTCTCCGCGAGGAACTCTTCCGGCTTCTCGTACTTCTCTGCGAACAACGCGAGTTGTTCGAGGTCATCGAGGCGCTCCTGCCAATTGGGGTGCTCGGCCTCGAGGTAATCGCGGTAGTTTCCGTTCGCAACGGCGCGAATCATCGCGGCGGGCTCCGTGCAACCGACCATCTTCTCGATCATACCGCGGAAGTCCTGCCAGCCGTTCTGGAGTCGCAACGAGAGCGCGAGGTCGTGATTACCCCACACCACGTGCTCCTCGCCACCATCGGACTGCTGGCGCACGATCGCTTGGACGCGCTCGATGATCGTGAGGGCACCGACGTCCCCAATCCCCTGCTGCATGCGGAGGACGCGGAGCCAAGCGGCCTCGTCCTGCGGATTCGTTGCCACCTTGAGGAACGCGAGGGTGTCCTTCACGTGCGCGCGCTCGAAGAATCGCACCCCACCGCGGTAGTCGTAGGGGATGTCACGCTTCACGAGTTCCATTTCGAGGTACTGGGAGAGGTGCGTCGCGCGGAAGAGCACCGCGATGTCGCGCAGTTCCATACCGTCGGCGCGGAGCGCGAGCACCCGCTGCGCGATGGCGCGCGCCTCGTCCTCGGCGGTGTTGCACTGCACGAGCGTCGGCCGCGCACCACCCCGAACCACGGGCCGGAGCGTCTTCTCAAACTGCTTCGCGTTGTGCGCGATGACCGCGTTCGCCACGTTGAGGATCTGTGGCGTCGAGCGATAGTTCGTCTCGATACGAAACGTCTTTGCGTTGGGGAACTGCTCCGGAAACTTCAGGATATTGCCGATGTCTGCCGCGCGAAACGAGTAGATGGACTGGGCATCATCCCCTACCACGAGCACGTTCCCGTGCGCGCTCGCCAGCCGCGCGACGATCGCCGCCTGGATGCGGTTCGTGTCCTGGTACTCATCCACGAGCACGTACCGAAACTGCTGTGCGAGCTGTTCGTGCGCATGGGGGTCATCGAGCACGCGGAGGAGATTGCAGAGCAGGTCATCAAAATCCATCGCGTTCGCCGCACGCTTGCGATCCGCGTACGTCACCGCAATCCGCTCCACGGTTTCCGCGTAGCGCGCGAACTTCGGGTAGCGATCCGTGACGACCTCCTCAACGGAACGCTGCGCGTTGCGCGAGAGCGAGATGATCGCCTTGAGGACGCGCGCCTGCGGGAAGCGATCCTTGGTCTGCGGGACACCAACATCCTTCGCGCAGAATTTGAGGAGATCGCACGAGTCCTCCTCGTCTAGGATCGTGAATGACGATGTATACCCAAGAAGCGACGCGTAGCGACGCAGTATCCGGTTTGCCACGGAGTGGAACGTACCGCCCCACAGCCCCTGCGGGTACCGTCCGAGCAACGATTCCACGCGCCCGAGCATCTCGCTCGACGCCCTGTTCGTGAACGTGAGCAGGAGGACCTGCTGCGGGAGCACCCCATGTTCCAGGAGGTACGCCACGCGGTACACAATCGTCCGCGTCTTCCCCGATCCCGCCCCCGCGAGCACCAAACATGGCCCGTCACCGTTCTGGACGACTGCGAGCTGCTCGGGGTTGAGTTGCTTGTCGAATGGGATGGGCATAGTCCTAGCGTACCAACCCGAGACACTTGACACCACCATCATTCCATGCGATGATGTGCTCACTATGGAATACCAGTGCAACAACCCCATGCACGAGGTACCGAAGGCCACGGTGGCCATCGGTTGCACGTCGTGTTCCTGTCTCTCCCGAGCAGTTGGTTAATGCATGGTGTAGCAACACCCATGATCGAACCGCTCCGGCGAGAGAGGAACGCCGGAGCGTTTTCATTGTGGAAACGGCCTCACGACAGTGCACCTTCTGGCAGGACAGGAAAGGATGTGAACGATGGCTGAACAACACGTGCAGTTCTTGATGAGCAAACGTCTGTACCTTCGACCGGTGGAGATAGAGGACCTCGACCGGTACTACCGATGGATGAACGACCGCGCGGTGACGCGGACACTTCTCCGTCACACGCCACTCCCGCGTGGTGCGGAGGAGGCATGGATCCGTGCTTGCACGATGGAACGCCCGAGCACGGACTTCGTCTTCGCAGTCGTGCTCGCGGAGACACGCGAGCACATCGGTACCGTTGGCCTCCACGAGATCAACTGGATCGATCGCACGGGAACGACCGGATGGTTCATTGGCGAGAAGGAGCACTGGGGCAAGGGGTACGCCACGGAGGCCGTCCTGCTCATGCTCCACTACGCCTTCACCGGCCTTAACCTACGCAAGATTACCTCGCAGACCATCGCGTCGAACATCGCGTCGAACCGCGTGCACGAGA
This sequence comes from bacterium, assembly GCA_030647005.1. Lineage (NCBI taxonomy): Bacteria > bacterium. The sequence continues at coordinate 27,768 of JAUSKG010000030.1, read as the reverse complement.
AGTGTGGCTACCGCGAATGCGGACGCAGCCACGCGCAGGTCTTCCGCGATGGACAGTACGTGGATGAACTGCTCTTTGAGCTCTTCGCGGAAGAGTTCGCAGCGGTGTGGGAGAGGCACGCGCCTCGCGCACTCCAAACTCCCGCATAACACGCAGACCCAGCCCTCTCGGGCTGGGTCTTTCCTTGCATGGCGTTGAGACCTCATCATCGCGCACACTACAGGAGATGGTGGCGGTGAGATTTCTCCCTACGCTTCGCTCCGCTCGAAATGACACGTGCGGAGTACTCAGCGCAGGTACTTCCGGATATTCGCGTTGTGCTCGTCGAGCGTGCGCGCGTAATGCATGGTGCCGTCCGGGGCGGTGAGGAAGAACCAGTACGGGGACGGCTCGGGACGGATGGCGGCGAGGATAGAGGCCATGCCGGGATTGCTGATCGGCCCGCGCGGGAGTCCGGCGTATCGGTACGTGTTGAAGGAAGAATCCACCGCGTGATCCGCGAAGAGCGTCCGCGCGTCGGACTTCCCCGTGACGTAGTTCACCGTGGAGTCGGCTTGGAGCAACCATCCCTGGTCGCGTCGCTTCCAGAGGATATCGGCGACGATCGGCCGTGCAGCATCGTCCGCAACTTCTTCCTCGATGATGGACGCCATCGTGACAACCTGGTGGAGTGTGCGACCGCTCGCGGCGATCTCCTCGCGCAGCACCAGAGTCATCTGCGTGTCGAAGTGCCGCAGCATTTTCGTCACGATGTCCTCGACCGTCGCATCCTCGAACACGCGGTAGGTGTCCGGGAACAGGTACCCCTCGAATCCGACGAACTCCGGACGCTCGGTGAGGAACGGGAACTCCACATCGAAGTTGTGGGTAGGTCTCGGGATGGCCGGCTCTGCGTTGCGGTAGTCCATCGCGGGGAAACCCACGAGCTCGTGGAGCTCCTCCGCCTGCGCGATACCTTCGATCTCCAGGTAGTGACCGATATCGCGAAGATTCCACCCCTCGATGATCGTCAGCGTGCGCTCCGCGCGTGGTTGCGTTGTGGTGACGAGATGCACGAGCGACCAAACGGAGAGGTGGGGACTAATCTCGTAGCGACCACCCTGGATCTGACCGCCACGCAGCGCGAGCGCGACACGAAAGGCGGTTGCATAGCGCAGCACGCCCTGCTCGCGTAGCATCGCGACCACCACATCAACGTCGCTGTCGAGCGTCACCGATGCCGCTCCTGCGCTCGCAGGTCCCTGGGGGATGATGAAGAGTGTCCCGAACACCACGAGCACGATAACGACGAGTGCACACAAAATAAAAATGCCGCGACGCAGTGGCGATCGTTTACGCTTGTGCATGTATCCGAGAATACCCTCCGGTGGACGCAGTGGACGGTCAAGATGCATAATCATCTGGCATCACCATCCGGATGAGCTCGTGGGGGTGGGCCTCGCAGTAGTTCCCGTGGATCTCCTTGGAGATCTTTGGACGCAATGCCGCAGGGAGCGTATCGCGCACCTCGTTGTGGATGTGTTCGGGCACCAAGAGGTACGCGAGGTCGTAGGGACGGTCCGCGAGTGCCTGCGCGACGTGCTGGACGAGCTCCTTCGTGAACGTCTTGCGTCGTTCTGGCTGATCGATCTCCATTGCTCCGCCAGACGCTCCCTCGCCTCCTCGCCCGTGCTGCTCAAACCGCCCCTCACGATCCGTAAAGCTGGGCTTTGCGATACGGAATGCGTCAAGTTCGACGATGGTGCCGTCACGCGCGTCGTAGAGTTTTGCCTCCTGCGTCCCACACACAATGAAGAGCGCGGGAGCACCGTGAAACTGCTGGAGGTCATTGGGGATACGCATAGGATGCTATGATGACTCCTCTTCGCGACGGCGTCTACGCGCGAGGAGTGCGAGCACGAGGAGGCCGAGGAACACGGTCGCTCCCAGGATAGGCATGAGCAGCGTATCGGTCCAACCGTCACGCGCAATGTAGCGTGTGGTCACCTCTGGCTGCACGATACGCTGTCCGAGCACCGTTCCATCACCGCCGCCCGATGTCACTTCCGCCACAGGAGGATCCTCCACGGGGAGCGCGCTCGCCACCGCATCGAATCGGTCCTCATCGAGCGGGAAAGCGCCCTCACTGGTCACCGCATCATTGTCGAGTGTTCCATCGTCATCCGCGTCCGGCTTGACCGTCTGCGCGGGATCAACGGGGAACGCATCCTCGCGATCGCGGACGCCGTCGCCGTCGGTATCGGGGTTCCGCGGGTCCGTGCCGATGATGCCCTCCTCGAAGTCATAGAGTCCGTCGTTGTCGTCATCCGAGTCCTCTCCATCCGGTATCCCGTCGCCATCCGTATCCGGCGGCGTAAAAATGGTGGGATCATTGGGTGCAGGATCCGTCCCATCGAGATCACCGTCGTCATCGGCATCAGGGTCGAGCGGCTCATTGTCCACACCGTCATCAACACCGTCGTCGTCGGTATCGTCATCGTTCGGATCTGTCCCCTGCTCCGTCTCCTCCTCATCGGTCACCCCGTCGCCATCCGCGTCCACCGAGACATGGATGACCGCAGTAGTTTCCGAGAGCACGCCACCGGCGATCGGTGCGCGGGTGCCCGATGCGCTCACGGTCTCTGCTCGTGTGATCTGCGCTTGGAACTGGTGATCGCCCCGCACCGCGATCCACACCGTCGAGAGGATACTCGAGGTCCCGTTCGGGTCCAGCCCGAACGTGAGCGGCGATCCGATCGCTGCGCCGGTATCCACCTGACGGAACTGCGCCGTGCCCTCGAGGCGCTCGTCGCCGCTGTTCACGACGATGGCGTAGAGCGTCACGGCATCGCCTTCGGTGGGAGCGGTCTTCGAGAGCCAAATGTTGCTGCGTACGAATCCCACTTCGGCACCAACGGCAAACGGCACAAGTGCAAGGAAGAAGACAATGGCGGTGGCAATGCGGCGCATACAACTAGAGGATGAAGAGGAGTGCGAGGACGAATGCGAACGTGGCCATGCGCCCCAGCATCTTCGGGTGACGCTTCCGTGTCTCGGTCACCATGCCAACGATGAGGAGGCACACGGAAACGGTGAGCGCGGCACCGAAGAGCGTGCGTGCGATGAGGAAGAACGACGGTGCACTCTCGAGGAGCGCGACCTTTCTCTGCGTGAACCGTTCGCGGAGCGACATGCGCGGGACGTAGACACGCTTCCAGTCAACGGTCTCCGTGTACTCGAATCCCCCTGCCACGCGCGCGGTGACGGTCGGAAGAAGCTGCACCGTGAACAGCGCGTCGGGCTCCTGCGGGAGCACCGCGCTCCCGACGAACGTCGTGGACCCGCGTTTCGTGAGCGGAATGGTCGCCGAGTACACCTGCGCCGTGAGCGTCTCCACATCCAGTGCGGACTCCACCACGATGGAGATCGCTGTTCCCCCGTCCGTAGCACTCCAGTCCACCGACGACCGATCCTGCTCGACGAACCGCACGGATGCTGCCGCCTGGACATCGGTGGCGCGGCTCCCCACGTGCTGTGCAATGTAGACGACGGGCTGCCCACCGAACGTCCCGCGCGTTGCACCGATGCCAATGTCGGCGTAATCCGCCGCGAGGATGTTCGCACGATGCGACGGACTCGCCATCCATGCCTCTACGATCGCCTCCGCATCGGTGAACCCCATCGCAAGGTTCTCTCCAGCGGCAGCGTAGTGATAACCCGACCGCTGGAGAAAATCTTCAAACTCCTGGCCATTCGGTCCCACATGGCTGAAGTAGCCCGACGTCCCGAGATCAATCGCACGCGCGACCGCCGATCGCTCGAGCTGGATGTCCGGATAGAGCGCGAGCTGTCCGTGACTCACGCGCTGTGCATTCGTGTGGTTGATGAGCGCATCCTCGAGTGCGACCAACGACTGCTCGGACATGAAGAGCGACGCGGGGGTAGCAAGGATCGCCGTGACGACGACGAGCTTCATGACCACGAACGCCGCAGTGTAGCGCCGCATGCGCCGCTGCCGGCACCAGTGCGGATGGTAGTCATTCCCCGCGTGTGGAATGAACGTATCAATGATGAGCTGCTTCATACAGGACTCCGAAGCACTTATGCACAGTATAGCGCATCCAACGACCCATCGTCCGTCATGAACCCACGCATGGTGATGCGTGGGTTCGATGATTTCAGCGGCGCCGTCGTGGCCCCCGCCCCCCATATTGCCCGCCAGCGGGGCGTGAGCGACTCTGCGGTGGACGACTTTGTGGTGAGCGACTCTGTGGTGGACGACTTTGTGGTGAGCGACTCTGCGGTGGACGACTCTGAGGGTGACCCTGTGGTGGACGACGTTGGTGTTGTGCTCGTCCGCCACCGAACGGACGCTCCGGGCGCTCCCGCTCCTCCCGCCCGGATTCCGCAGCCAATCCCTGCGGGAGCTTCCGACGCGGGAGCTGCCGCTTGATGATGCGCTCAATGGCCCGCACGTCCTTCGCCTGCTCCGGCGTGGCGAAAGAGATAGCGCGGCCGGCCTTCCCCGCACGTGCCGTTCGTCCAATGCGGTGAACGTAGTCCTCGGCCTGCATGGGGAGATCGAAGTTGATAACCATCGCGACGTCCTCGACATCAATACCGCGTGCGGCGATGTCTGTCGCCACGAGCACGCGGAACTTCCCGCTCTTGAACCCCTGCATTGCAAGCTTGCGCTGCGCGAGCGTTCGGTTCCCATGGATCTCAATGGCGGATTGATCCATGCGTTGAATCTTGCGCGCGAGTGCCTTCGCACCGTACTTCGTCCGCGTGAAGACAATCGCCGTTCCCGGGACCTCACCAAAAATCTGCGCGAGGAGCGCGAGCTTCTGCGTGCGCGGCACAATGAAAAGTTCCTGCTCGACGCGATCCGCCGTCGTCCCTTGCGGCGCAATCTCCACGCGCACGGGCAACCCCATGTGCTCCTGCGCGAGCTTCACGATATTCTGTGGCATCGTCGCGGAGAAGAGCATCGTCTGGCGCTGTCGCGGCACCGCGAGCATGATCTTCTTGATCTGCGGCGCAAATCCCATGTCGAACATGCGATCCGCCTCATCGAGTACGAGCACGGAGACATCACCGAGCTTCACCTTTCCCCGCTCGAGGAAATCCACGAGCCGCCCGGGGGTGGCGACGAGGATGTGCGGCTTCTTCGCGAGCTGCGAGAACTGCTTGCCCTCGCTCTCTCCGCCGATGATCACCGCCGTGCGCAGCCCAAAGTTCCGCCCGAGGGCCTGGAGCTCCTCGTTCACCTGAATGGCGAGCTCGCGCGTGGGAAGGAGGATGAGTCCCTTACCCTTGCCGCGGCTGAGCTGCTGGATCATGGGAATGCCAAATGCGATGGTCTTGCCGGTGCCGGTCTGCGCGATACCGATAACATCCTTCCCCTCGCACGCGATGGGAATCGCCTGCTGCTGGATGGGTGTGGGTGTCTTAAACCCACGCGCAGTGAGTGAGGCGATGAGTTTCGGCACGATGCCGAGCCCTTCAAAACCGCTGTTCGATGGTCTGTTTTTGATCATAGATGTGTGAGCATGACGCGATGCTACGGGAGCAAGGCGTGGAGCTCGTCGCGTCGCGCGTTAAAGAGTGCGCGACGGTCTGCCGCCACCGGTTCTACCGGCGGGAGCTCGAGCGTGAGTGGGTTGATGAGCGTTCCTGATTTTTCAATTTCGTAGTGGAGGTGCGGGCCGGTGGAGAATCCCGTGGAGCCGACGAAGCCGATCGTCTGACCCTGCGTCACCTTCGCCCCGTTCCGAATGCCGCGTGCGTAGCCCGAGAGGTGCGCGTAGTGTGTCTCGTACGTGCTGCTATGCCGAACGGAGATGAAGTTCCCGTACCCGCCGTTCCACCCGGCGGCGTTCACCGTGCCATTCCCCACACTGCGCACCGGCGTACCGGAGGGTGCAGCGTAGTCAATCGCGCGGTGTGGCGTCGTTGTGCCGAGCGTTGGATGGAACCGTGCGTACGTGAACCCGGATGTCACGCGGCCGTAGGAGAGCGGCGCGCGGAGCAACTGCCGCGCGAGTGAGTCACCCGCTGCGTCAAAGTACTGTACACCGCCGTCGCCGTTGTCGAAGAGGTACGCGGTGTACGACTTCCCCGCGTTCACGAACTCCGCGGCGAGGACATCCCCGATGCCGGCGGGCTCGCTGTTCCGCGTGCGCGTCTCGTAGAGCACTCGAAACGTGTCGCCCTGCTGGACCTGCGTGGCAAAGTCCACGGTCCACTCGAACGCTGTGGCGAGCGCGAGGACTGCGACATCGGACATGCCGGCCGCGAGACCGTCCTCGTAGAGCGAGACGTTGATGGTCCCCTGCGCAGTAATGAGTTCCACGGCGTACGGGATGGGCATGCGTGTCGCAGTGAAGCCGCCTTCGCTGCTCCGCTCGACGACGACCATGTCCTCGGTGTCGACGTCGTACGCGAGCCGTTGCAAACTCCCGTCACGAAGCTCGTACCGGATCACGCGGCCGAGGCGCACGGTCGTGAAGTCAAAGACGCCTTCCGCGGCCTCAACGATCGCGAGCGTCTCCGCGTAGGGTACGCCGATGCGCTCCATGACGACCGCGAACGTATCGCCATCGCCGATGGTCTCACGCACCCACCCGAGCGTCTCATCCACAACGGGCGGCGGACTTGGGGCGACATCCACCTGCGGTACGGACGCATCACCGCGGAGCGCAAGGAACGCGCCAGCGCTGCTGAGGAAGACGACCACGCTGATCACGACGGAACGGTGCATCATAGGATGCACCCAGTGTAGCACGATCACCCCTGCGCCTGTGCACTCCTGCGCGTCAGCCCTTCGGTGTGTTCCGCTTACGCGCGTTCTCGGTGAGGTGCTGCTTGCGGATGCGCACCGATTTTGGTGTCACCTCAACGTACTCGTCGTCGTCAATGTACTCGAGCGCGCGCTCGAGGTTCATGTCCATCGGTGGCGTGAGGAGAATCGCGTCATCCGTTCCGCTCGCGCGCATGTTCGTGAGGTTCTTATCCTTGATCGGATTCACCGTCATCGTCTCCTTCATGCTCATGCCGATGACCTGCCCCTCGTAGACGTCCTCGCCTGGACCAATGAACAACGAGCCACGCTCCTGGATTCGGTCAAGCGCGTACGCCCTCGTTGTTCCCGTGAAGCCGGAGATGATGGAGCCGGTTGTTCGCCGCCCGATCGGCCCGCGGTGCGCTCCGTACTCCGCGAAGATGTGCGAGAGTGTCCCCTTCCCCTTCGTCTGCGTGAGGAACTCCATGCGGTAGCCAAGGAGGCCGCGCGTGGGAATGCGGAACGTGAGACGCGTTGATCCGTTCTCGCTCACGAGGTCGAGCATGTCGCCCTTTCGCTTGCTGAGCGACTCAATAACAACGCCCGCGAGCGCGTCCGGCACATCCACGATGACCTGCTCGAACGGTTCGTGCGTTGCGCCGTCCACCTCGCGAAGAATGACCTGCGGACGGCTCACCTGGAGCTCGTACCCCTCGCGGCGCATGATCTCCACGAGTATGGAGAGGTGCATCTCGCCGCGACCGCGCACCGTGAAGAAATCCGCGGACTCCGGGAAATCAATCTGGAGCCCGACGTTCGTCTCGAGCTCGCGTTCGAGGCGCTCACGAATCTGGCGCGACGTCACCTTCGAGCCCTCGCGGCCTGAAAATGGCGAGTTATTCACGAGGAAGTTCATCGTGAGCGTCGGCTCGTCCACGGTGATTGCCGGCAGCGGTTCTGCGTTGGCGTTCGCTGCAATCGTCTCGCCCACGTTAATCGTGGGGATGCCCGCGATCATAACAATGTCACCGGCGACGGCCTCCGCAACGTCAACTTTCCGCAACCCCTCGGTCGTGAAGATCTTGCTGATCTTATGCTGCTTGCGCAATCCATCAGCACTGATAACCGTCACCGACATCCCCACGCGCGCGACGCCCTCGTAGATGCGACCAGAGCCCATGCGTCCGACGAAATCATCGTACGTGAGGTTCGCCGGCTGCATGCGCAACGGCACGTCGGTGTTCGAGAGCGCGGGCGCAACCTTCGTGAGGATGAGATCGAAGAGCGGTTGGAGGTTCTCGCTCGCATCCTGAGGATCGCGCTTCGCGATGCCTGCCTTCGCGATCGTGTAGATGTACGGGAAGTCGAGCTGCTCGCTCGTGGCACCGAGCTCCACGAAGAGATCAAACACCATGTCGAGCACCTCGTCCGGCCGCGCGCTCGGCTTGTCAATCTTGTTGATGACCACGATGGGCCGGAGGCCGAGCGCGAGGGACTTCCGCAGGACGAACTTCGTCTGCGGCATCGGGCCCTCGTATGCATCAACGAGCAGGAGCACGGAGTCCACCATGCGGAGCACGCGCTCCACCTCGGAGCCGAAGTCCGCGTGCCCGGGCGTGTCTACGATGTTCACCTTCGTATCGCCGAGGTGGATGGACGTGTTCTTCGCGTAAATGGTAATGCCGCGCTCCTTCTCGAGCGCGTTGGAATCCATGACCCGCTCCGGCGCCGCTTCGCGCTCCGAGAACGTACCCGACTGCTGGAGCATCGCGTCCACCAGGGTGGTCTTCCCGTGGTCAACGTGTGCGATGATGGCGATGTTTCGAAAATCCATACGAACGAAAAAGCACCCTCACGGGGCACCCATGCCTGAGCTGCTACTGTACACCGGTTCTTTTGTGGTGTCAAGGATGTGTATTGGTCCAATACGGGGCTTTGACATGGCAGGGGCTCGTGGAACAAGTCAGAAACTCTCTTGCTGGGCTCACTATTGATCCTGGGATACTACAGAGGGCCGGAAATGGTTAGAAAATCTAGCATGGTGCCCCTGCTTCTGAACCGCCGTCCCCTACCCTCCTTCCTGCGGTGCTGCCACTCTCACTTTTCGTGGCACTGGGTGGTTTTTCCCATGATGTGCTATTACCATGCGACACAATTTTAAAAAATCTGATAGGGTCATATCGCCCTTCGCGTCATTGGTGCGCCATGAACAGATCCTAAAATTTGGGGAAGCCAACCGATCATCAACATGATCAACCGTCGGCAAGAGGGCGAATCGGGCTCTGTATTTTCTCCGACCCTTCGCTGACTCTATATTGGAGTATTCGCTCAGCGACTTCCAATCAAGGCGCTCACCAGTGTAGGCGTCTTTGCCGTTCGATTCTTTCACGGCCTCATGAATCGCGACTCTGTATATCACGCCAGAGATTACTCGGTTTCCGTACTTTCTGTCGCGCCGTAAATGTGCCGCCGCTTTACGCCGCAACCATCTCTCATATTTTTCTTGCGAGATCACTCCCTCAAGAAAAGACGGGATGCCGTATTTCCTTTTTTTAATTTTTGTGTTTGGCATAGATGGTGTCAGGTTTGATGTTCTTGATGAATACGCGACGGCGCAACGATTGACCAACGTATACAGGGCAAAATCGGATTGACATGATTTTCTTGGTGGTACATCTCACATTGAGTACTCGAATGAGGCGGCGCAATGTTTTGATCAGTGAAAATAATTACAAACCGTTGTTATGGAGACAACGTTTGTATTCTACATCTCCTGCCGGTTCGTACCATGTTTTTTCTGGTTGAGATGGTTGGGGTCTAATGCTATTGCATTTAGCTTCGCCAAATCTTCGATTGATGTCGTCGTTAAAGGGGCTTTTGAACCCTCGCGCTAGTCGTTCTAAGCATGCCTCCCTCTCTTTATCTGCCTGCGCCTGAGTAATCTCGTGAACAGCATCGTTATGCATTTCCTTCCAAGAACATTCTTTCTTGATAGATGCGGGCCGAATTTGCATCCACCATATTTCGAATACAACGAAAGAAATTGCTGCTGAAATCAGAATGAATCGAGATGCCGGGCCCCGCACCCCTCGACAAAACCTTTGCCTAAGTTGACGTATTGTATTTGATCTCTGCTTTTTTAGATTCTGCTTGCCTTCTGTGCTTGCCTTCTGTTCTTGAGGATTCATGTTTTGTGCGATAGGGGGAACATGCTCATCCGGTAACTTCATTTGTGGTTTTCGTTTTGGTATATACCTCATGCCGGCTATTAAAAATCCCGCGCCGGTGAACAACGATAGCGGCGACGCCAGGGAGAGCGCAAAGGGCAGTGCGAGAAATATTCCCCCAGTAATGAGTAGCAATTTTTGATATGTTGCCCTTTCAAGACCTCGTAGTGCGGAAATAATGAGGAGTATTCCAACGACGAGAGCTAGCGCGACCGCAATAAATCCGAACGTAATACTCCTTGTAGATATTTCTTGTTCCAAAAATTCGTTCATCCATGTTGGAGCATTGATCGCAAAGGAAAGTCCCAAAAGATATTTAACGATGCGCCAAGCGACACTTAATGTCCATCTATCTAGTTCGTTGTTAGATTGTTTGCGCTTCATATTGGCCATCCACTTGAATCATCTCAATTCCTTAAAGCAAGACGGGGCTTCTGCAAAATTACTTGGGTTTAATTTGTAGTCGGCCGCATTTGCAAATTTTTGAAGATAGTAGCATCCATTGGTTTCATCTCCATCGCTTAAATAAGCGAGGCCAAGCCAAAAACCGGCGTCAGGATGTTGAGTCAAATTGGATGTTGAAAGTAAGGAGATTGCCTGATTGTAGTCGTTGTTGTAAAAATATGCGATTGCCAAGGTTTGTTTTGATGCTTGAGATTTTTCTGTGTCGAACTCGTAAGCGCGTTTTGCATATGAAAGAGCTTCTAGATAATCCACATATTGCGGATGTGTATCCTCAATATCTAAGTAGAACAACGCTAGCCCGCCATTGATTTGAACGTCATTCTGATTCTTTTCATAAGCATTGTTGTAGCTTACGAGTGCCGTATTTGGCCTGTCCTCCAGTAGGGCTATTTCGCCGGAGATGAGGTGGTAGTCAAAAGAGCCTTCACTTGTTAGCGAAAGTGCTTCTGTGTAAGTATCGTGGGCGTCATCATAAAGTCCCTCCGACTCGTATACATAAGCGAGGTTCTTTAGAGAGTTTACTTTGTCTGTGTTTGTAACTGCTAAATCAGAGGCGCTTCTTAGCTGATTTATGGCACTTTGTGCGTCTCCAGAATCAAATGATTCCCATCCTACATTATTAAAATGAACAACAAAGGAGTTCATTACAAATGTTGCTACTGCTACTATCCCCGAAACTAATACCCAAACTAATACAGCAACAACCAAAACGATGACGGCGGTTTTAGCAATTTTTCCGTTTACCCAAGATTCTTGACCCTTCGTATTTTCAGTAGGTTGCTTTTGCGAAGCAGGAACTCCTGTCCGCACATTGTGCAGAACTTTTGATCCGATTTTAAGTTTTTGTCCGCAATTTTTACAAAACATAAGTTGTACAACCCTCACGCGTTCTCACCACCATGAAGCACGGACGCGAGCGGCTGGATCGAACCGAAACCGTGTCAGGTTCGCTTATTTCGCGGCGGGGCGCTTGTGGCTGCTGTTGTGTGGTGCTGTTTGGCAGGGGCTCGTGGAACAAGTCAGAAACTCATTGGCTGAATTGGTTGTTGATTTCAGGATACTACAGAGGGCCGGAAATGGTTAGACAATCTAGCGCGGTGCCTCTGCTTCTGAACCGCCGTCCCCAACATCTTTGGTGGAAGATTCCTCATTCAAAGAATCTATCAACTCTTCAAGCGCCGCCCTCCGCGTCGCCGGCGTATGACCAATAATCCCCATCACCTTTCGCCAAACCACCTTAAGAACGGCGAATGCGACAAGTGCTGCTAGTAGAGTGAGGAAAAGCTGCATATTAGGAGGGACATTAGTTTGTGGGTTAGCATTAGCACGACGTTCCGCCTGGGCCGCAATTTTCAATGCGTGCGTCCCCATATGGATCCGGTGGTTCACCAACTGATCCATCATCCAAGTACAAAATTGCAGCCTGAATAGCCATCCCAATTGCGAGGACAAAGAGAAGGCTGTACAGTAATCCTTTGATGTTTGCGGTATTCATAATGCCTCACGATATAACACAAATAAAATGAGGGATTCGATTAGGGCTTGCTCTCAGAGGAGGGTGCGGCATTTTCTAGGGTTTTGATCTTCCTGTGATAAATTAACGCCAATATCAACCAGAGGATTGAGAAGCTAAAAATGGTACCAAAAAAAGTTGTTATTACTGCCGCTGTTGAAGCACCAAGAATTGGAGTAAGAATACTCAAAAAACCGATGCTGACAAATCCCAATTCCTCTGATTGACTTGACTGAGTACCAATTTCGATTACTCCAGCGATACCGGCGATCAGAAATGCTGTACGTAGGACTTCATTCCTCCTCATATATTAGTGGGGGCGACTACAATTCCAATGATTCTTACGATGAGCAGGCGCGTTTTGAGGAAGGGGTTGATAATCATACTTTCTTCGTTTTCAACCCAGTGATCATGAATCCTGCGCCTGCCAGAAGAAACATTGGGGTGCCTCCAGACAACAGCATATACAGGCCTCCGGTGATCAGGCGCGTCTTCCTTTTCACTTTATCCTCCAATGGTCGAATGGCTGCGATTACTAGCAATAAACCGATCAAGAATAGTAAATAGACTGGCAGTAGTGTGACAGCCACAAGTACTCCGGGAAACAATGCCTCTGAATAGGATGCGGGAGGAAAGGCACCCCTAGTACCAAGAGAGAGGAGCATGCCAATACCAAATTTTACGGTTTGACTTGTCCTCATGGTCTGAGCGACACTTTGACTTGGTTTATTCGTCTCGCCCCCCCTATCAGCAGTTGATGGAGTGAGTGATGGGTTGGTAATCATACGGGCTCTCTTAGCCTACTCGTCACGAAAACCGCCGCTGCGAGAAAGAGGATGGCCGGTAGAATCCTAAACGCGGCCACGAAAGCAACGAGGGCTACCATTCCTATGACTTTTGTGATCGTCACCATGATCACGGCGCGGTTCGCGTAACGTGTTTTTGTCGCTGATTCTGACATATCAGTGCTTAGTGCTCCCAAGCGCAGTCATCACACTGGATCTCCCACTCATCGTCGTAAGTTGATCCTGATCCCGAACCATACTCATCGAGTTCCGCGTCATCTAGTTCAAGGTAGCCGCCGTTCGGAAAGTAGATTGTTTCAACCTCCCCATCGGAAATATCAGCGTCGAGATCGTAGCAGTTACCACTGCTTTGACTGCACGCTTCAACAGTTGTCGAGCCAGAGTATGGCTCGGGTTCTTCGACCGTGTACTCATACTCGTGCTCGTCTACGCTGCCCCCATCATAATAGGCATCGTATTCGTATCTGGAGCTCCCGCATCCTGTGCCAACAAGCAGCATGGCACTGACAATGATGATCGTCGCAGGTGATCGCATGTGGGTGTCAGGCATTTACTGGACCAGCACTTGCGCGTACTGCTTCATCATCCATCCGTGCATCTGGCCATGGCGATTGCTGTACCACACGGCTAGTGGCAGAATGGGTAGATTCATGAAGATGCTAGTAACTTACAACCTTCGCATATTGGCGCATCATCCAACCACGATGTACTTTCCCGTCACGATTACTAAACCATGACACTTCGTACCACTTAGGGTATTCAGCAACAATGTCGTACAACCAACCTGGTTTCGCTCGCTCAAGTACCTCAGCATCGAGATTCGATGCTGCTCGAATATTCTGTATGGGGACTTGCGGCGTTACATACCGCCTAGTCCTCGGAACGGCGTATGTCGTTGGTTGCTGCGCAACAGGCGAAGTATTCGAAGAGGGATTGAATGGAAAGTAGACGGCAGTCCTAGTGATAATGCTGTCGTTGTCGAGCGTCCTCACGAGTATCCACCAATTTTGTGATCGAAGATAAGCAGGAATAGAGTAAGACGCGATACCAGCTGATGTCTCTATCCAACGGAATTCGGATAGGTCCTTATACTTAGGATCGCTTGAGGACAGCGCGACATTAAATTTTATTACTACTCCATCCGCATCTGATGCTCCGATAAAGTTGACGAGTAACGATCCATCCTCCTGCTCATTTGTGGTAATGCCCGTGGGGTTAGATGGTGGGATGTACTGGCGTGGCGTTGCCACAGGGGACACAGAAACGCGTGCAGGCACCGCAGGAGCCAGAGAAGGGATGGATGGTTTCAGCACGGGTGTCAGTATCGGTGATGAGCTATACGTTCTACTGTTTTGTAGATTTGTAGCTGGATTTCCTTTTGCCGTTTCACCAGTGTAAGGGTTGGTATTCCCTGGATAGCTCCAGTTGTTATACGGATTTCCGTCCGGGTTGCTCCTATAGTGCGGCTGCACATACGTTCCGTCTTTACGGTAGTACCCACGCACACGAACGCTGGCATCAGCATCTATAGCAAACGCGAACGAAGATGCAGCCAATATCATGGTCATCAACCCCATTAAGATTCGTTTTTGTATGCTCATATCACGATTTCTGCTGCGTTGGCGTCACTTGGCCCATTTCTTCCAAGTACTTGGTCGCGCAATGTAGGCGATGCCTCCAAGTACGACAATAAACAGTGCGAGTCCTGGCCATCCTTCATCGGTTGTTTGCTCCTGTTCGTCGGTCGAATTGTTCCCATCTTTTGGGTTCGATATATCTTTACCAGCTTCTACAGGATTGTCAAGTGATGGTGTTAGCTTGTCATCTGTTGTCTTCGAGTTTGCATGAGCAGCGACACGCGGATCCTCTTCACATTCTCCAGGCGCCCAAAGCCCTAGTGCTTGTGTGCGAGCTTCTTTTTCAGCAGCGATGTGTTGCTCCATTTTGACCTTTTCAAATGGATATTTCGTGTATGCATAGGCGTACCCGTCTCGAATCATACGCCTCGCGACATCCCGCTCTGTAACGTCTGCTGTTGGTGTGATTTCGAGGTGTCGTAGCAATCGCTGGTACGTGTCTCGATTGCCGCTGATGTCGTCGCGCACCAAGGTCGTCACATTGCTCGATCCCTTGAGCATGTCCCTAAGGTGCTCGGTTGCCTCATGGGCGAAGCACTCCACGGTCTTTCTCGGGTCTTTCGATTCTGGCGTATCCATGCCGATAATTCGTACTTTTTCGATCGTGCCGTCCGATAGACGAACGCGGACGGTGTCCCCATCAATCACTTCGGTGACGATCGCGAGCATCCGGTGCTCCTCCGCTGCAGTTAGAGTCTTCGGGATTAGCGTAGGAGGCGGCGTATAGGATGGTGGCGCAATATACCCGCCATGACAGTGCCGTGCATTCCATGCCACTCCCCAACTATCACAATTTGTCCTGCAGTAATGACAACCATCAGAAGCGGTACGACCGGGATGCCCGAATACTGGACGCACAGTACCAAAAAAGGCCGAAATCAGCACCAATACGATTATGATGCTACTGGCGTAATGACGAAGTTTTTGTATGCTTCTGCGCATAGGCTAATACCGCAAATCGTCAATACTCCCCTCAAGATCATCTAATCTGTCGAGAATATCTTGATTATTTTGGTCTTCAGTTGAAACGATTTCGATGCTCATGTATTCGGTGGTGCTGTTACCCGCAAGATCTTTCGCAACAATTTTGAACTTATTGGAACCGAATCTGAGATACAGCGGTACGCGTTGATTAATCCTTCCTCGCTCATCCAAATGAATCCTTTTCCCATCTAGGGTTAATGCTGATAACTCTCCTCGTACTTCTCCTTCTATAAGAACAGCAGTCGCTGCGGGTGGATAAAGATGAACGCTGCCACTGTCAAGATAGACGATTTCTTTTGTGCTTGCCTGCGGCATTCTATCCGCAAATGACAGTGCTAGTCTTGATGTCGAGATTTCTGGTGCCGTAGCATCAACTACAATTTCTGAACTTTTTAAAACTCCCGTATCATTTCCGTATACATCCTGCAATTTCCAAGTGAACTTGTTTGTTCCCTCCTTGAGCGGGAGCTGTGCAACGAAATTTCCATCTGAATCTACTTCTATCGCCCGGTCATTAACCACGACGAATGAATCTAACGAAGCCCGACCCTTAACGCTGAATTCTTGTGCTGTAGTAAAGGAAGGAATTTCGGACAACAATGTCAAAGATTCTTCAGGTGGGTCAACATCCACCAACACTTTTTCCGCCGAAGAGGGTTCGCTAATCGTGCCTCCATACTGCTGCTTTGCATGTAACTCGATCTGCCCACTTTCCAAAAATAAAAGCTCGGTGCTAAAGTTGCCACTCTTATCGTTAGCCAAGCTTTCAACCAACTCATCGTCTACGTACAACAAAGTTGTCGCCCCCTTGAAGCCAACACCCTCAATTCGCAAAGGACTTCCAGTCGCATCTGGTAACTTGATGAATTCTGGAGGTGCCAAATACTTTGGCGCAAAGCATCCAAATCCTAAAAGCACCAATGCTACCACTGCCAAAATGAGGCGTTTGAGCATAGCGTAGTGTCAAGCCCTGAAGGCAAACAAAAAGGGACACCCTAAGTGGTGTCCAAGCCCAACCGAACACGGTTAGTGCCCGATTGTTTTAACCAGGGTGCCCCCTTTTAGGCGCTAACCCTGGCCAACCAGCCGTGAGGCGGGTCAGCTACTCATTTTCGGTTGAGCTTGGACAATTTATATCGTAGCACATTCAACAACGCGAGAACTACCATGTGCGAATGAATTGCATTTCGACTAAAATCCGGCTATGTTGAGCATAGAATGATAATCGATGAATATGCATGAAGCTCTCGAAAAAATCGCAATAGTCGTAAACGCAATACAAGTACAAATTGGCCTTTGCTCAAGTAAAGAAAAGGCCAATTTACAGACAGTGGCAAGAAAGTATCAAAATGTATCGAACAGAGAAAATTGGGATCATTACGGAGATGTACTCATAGACTTCGAAGCAGGCCTTGGAGTCGCCCTAGAAACTGAAACACTCCTAGCTAAGGGTCTCACTCGCATCGAAATCAATTCCATTCTCTGGCGATTGAAGGATGAGGGAGTGATAATTGAATTTTCTTCCTACGACAACAACACACCCGTAGATGTAGATTTGGCGTACCTCATCAGAACTGTTGGCCCAGTCATATACCTTATTCCTGACATTGAAAAGCTAGACCGCTACTCCAACAGCGTCAAGAGGGGGGACAATAAAGAGGCGGCACAGCAACCGACTCAAACACGGCATCAAACTGCAGCACCCACAATCCAAATCTTCAACTCCAACGAAGCGAGCGTGACAACAAGAATCAAGCCGACCGAAACAAGAATACCGATGGGGGCAAAGGGTCGGAGTGCGCGCAATCCATCCGATCGGGCGTTTTTCATATATGGAGGCCGTAGTAGCGACCCCGAGAGCGATAAGAGTGTCCTAACTCTTCCTAATATGTCCCAACCGATTAGATTTGAGCCGGGCATTCGTAGTGACCTCATCAACTTTTTCTACAAAGACGCTCAAAGGAACTGGTTTGGATACAGTACCATCAGCCAACAACTACACTCAAAACGAACCAACAAAAAATACACTGAGGAGATTCGTAAGGCAATTAAAGGAATCAATCAGCGGGTCGCTAAAACATCCGGGGGGAAGTACTCGGAGATCATCGAGGACCAACCCCTCGGAGGAAACGTGAGGAGCGAGAAACAATACCGCTGGAAATTCTAGCGCACTACATCGGGTACATCTCGGGTGTGGATTAGGTAAAAGAATGGGCTACACAAAGCCCATTCTTTCGTTTTGTGTACCCGACCTCATCCCCCTTACGGCCCCGATGGACAAAATGGGAGATTGAACGAAGTTAGTGTTGATTTCTGAAGGGATGAATATGAATAGAGAATTTGCCAGCTCTGACCTGGGACTGAGCGGGGCACTCAAATCACTACAAGGAACGCAGTTGTTACGCGTGGAGCCAATTGATGCTCGACGCGTGGCTTTCGTTTTCGCTGACGACGGAACGATCAACGAGAAGGTGGAGGCGTACTGGAACGGGAAGCTCCAGGTTGATGCGCTCGCGTACTTCAATGCCCTGAAGCTGCTGAAGGCGCAGGTGTTTTCGGTGCGTCGCGTATGAGGATCCCCGAGACCACCATCAATGAATTCCACGAGATTTGGTGGCGGGAATTTGGGGAGGATCTCGACGTTGAGGCAGCCCACGATTACGCCGAGCGCGTTTTGTCGCTGATGCTCGCGGTTTATCGTCCAATGAACAGGGATCCGCCCTGATTCTGGGCTTGGAATTATTTTATTCACTCACCCCACAATCGCATGTCTTACTTGGTTCGCAGCACATCATCAAACATTCTGGAGGCGGGAATCCACGTCGTGCGTCTCAAGAGCTACGAAGAGGTCCAGCACTACTCCGATGAGGAGAGGGTGCAGCTCATGTTCGAGTTCGAGTCCTTCGGGGAGAAAAGCATTCGTCTTTGGACATCCCCCACCCTTCACCCCAAGGGCAAGCTGTTGCCCATGTGCGAGGCGGTCCTCAATCGAAAGCTCACATCGCACGAAATGATCGAGGGGCTGGATCTCGAGGAGATGATCGGAAGGAAGCTCAAAATCGTCGTGAGGAATGCCATGTCACAAAGTGGGAAAGAGCATGTCAAAGTCACGGAGTTTTTGCCTCTCGGAAATAGCGAGAGCGAGGAGTCGGCATGACCCCTCGCTCTCTCCCCTCGAGGAGCTAGAACAGTATGGATGTACAACAATATCTTAGCACGAGAAACATCAAATTCAAAGAATGCACCGGTAATGAATTAGTGATGCGGTGTCCCTTCAATGACTGCGACGTGAAGGTGCGTCACGCGGGACACTTCTACATCAATACCGCAAAGCAGGTCTACAGCTGCCAGAAGTGCAAAACGAGCGGCCACATCTCACAGCTCATCCAGCACCTCGGAGATGACCCGTACAAGCTTGGCCTGATAGAGCACACGCAGGGCCGCGCCGCGACGGTGCAGCACGAGCAAAAGAACGCAGCTTCCTCACAAATCTCAAAGGATCAAATCGTTACATGGCACAACAATCTCCCCGATCATATCCGTCAATACCTCAAGGACGATCGGGGTCTCAGTGACCTTGTCATTGGGGATGCAAAACTCGGATGGGATGGCAGCCACATCACCATCCCGATTGCCGACGAAAGTGGAGCATGGCTCTACGCTCGAAGACGTGCGGCTCCGGGCAGCAACGACGAGCCGCGCTACAAAACACCCAAGGGGGCGCAGGCGGCCCTCTACGGAGTTCACCTGCTCAAAGGAGCGATATCTGTGGTGATCTGCGAGGGGGAACTGGATGCACTCGTTCTTCTCTCAAATGGCATCCTGGCTGTCTCCGGCACCGCAGGGGCGGGCACCTTCAAGCAAGAATGGGCGCAGCTGCTCTCGAATGTCCCGGAAGTGCACATTGTCTACGATCATGACGCACAGGGACGCGCTGGGGCGCTCATGGTTGGCAAGCTCATACCCCATGCAAAAATTTGCGAGCTTCCGGGGGACGTTGGAGAAAAGGGGGACGTAACGGACTTCTTTGCGCGCCTGAAGCGGACACCTGATGACTTTGGAGAAATACTGACAGCCGGAAAAACATTAGCGCAACTTGAGGAGTCGGAGTTGCGCTATGCAGATGTTCCGCCACCACAGAGAACCATGACCATCGAAGCATGGCGAGAGGCGCTATCATCGCGGTTCCCTGAGTTCCTTACGGTATCCGAAATCTGCATGTCCGTGCTTGCACAGCTGCTCATCAAGGACATCCGGAATCCGTTTGGGCTTGTATTGATTGACGTACCGTCGGCAGGGAAAACAATTACGCTCAACTTCTTCGCGGACCTTCAGGGAATCTCCTACGCCAGCGATAGCTTTACGCCATCATCGCTTGTCTCCCACGCATCCAATGTCAAACGTGAACAGCTGGAAGAAATTGATCTGCTACCACGAATCCGATTCAAGATGTTCGTCGTGCGTGATCTGGCACCGATCTTTGCTGAACGCCAAGAAACACTGGTGAAGAATCTTGGTGTGATGACACGGGTGTTCGACGGCGAGGGGCTTGAGACGGACAGCGGCATCCACGGGAAGCGCGGGTATCGAGGAAACTTCGTATTCATGTTCCTTGCAGGGAGCACACCCATTCAGCCGCGCGTGTTCAAAACGATGGGGAATCTGGGCAGCCGTCTGTTCTTCGTGAACATGCATTCGCCTGACAAGTCCGAAGATGCGCTTGCAGAACAACTCGCAAAACCAAGTTACAAACTCAAGGAACAGGAGTGTCGCGATGCGACGTGCGACTTTGCGTTGAATCTCTGGAAACACCATTCTGGGGGTGTGGCATGGGACAATGAAGGAGATCCAGTGCATCTCCGAAGAATCATCGCCCGATGTGCACGGCTCCTCGCACGCCTGCGCGGCACGATCAGTGTCTGGAGCAACGACGAGAGCGACGAGCAGCACTACACGAATGTCGTCATCGAAAAACCGGATCGCATTAGCACCTGCTTGTATAATCTCGTGCGTGGTCACGCGCTCATCTCGGGAAGAACGCAGATTGCCGAAGCGGATCTCTGGGTAGCCATTGATGTGGCCCTACAATCCGCACAACTCAACCGTGTTCGTCTTCTGGGCGCAATCCTTGAACACGGAGGCACCGTGAGTACGGAAATCGTAATGGACGCAATAAACTGCAGCAATCCTACCGCACTCAAAGAAATCGAGACGCTGCACGTCCTTGGCATTGTGAACACTGAAGACCAAAAGACCAACAACGACGCAGGCCGACCCATGAGGATCGTGACCATCAAAAAAGAGTTCGAATGGTTCTGCTCAGACGAATATGGTGAGCTGAGAGCACGCGGACACAGGGCCAGTTTTGCTTAGAAATATATTTTCTAAGCAATTCCGGCCCTGTGTGTATCCAGACAAAACGCAAAATCCTTTCTTCTGTGAAGTCCTATTGATTTCGATCTATGTGGGGCAAGGATACATGCGAGGGCACGCAATCAATATCACTCTCTTGGCTCAAACAAAAAGGGATGCTTCCCACTGAACCAAAATGGGGGCATCACCAAATCACGTGGACACGAGGAGGCAGTGAAAGCAGCGTAGGCATTGAAATCGATACTTATCCAGATGCCCCATACATACGCTTTTACTACACCACGACGAGCAGACAGGATGGAAAGAAAACAGACTACGATTACAAAGTGTGGCTCACTACAACACCGTGCCACTTTGGAGGGAAACGATACTGGTTCATCTGCCCACTCATCAAAGAGGGTGTTGCCTGCAGGAAGCGCGTGGCCGTTCTCTACTACGGAGGCAGGTACTATGGCTGTCGAAAATGTTACAACCTGTGCTACGAGAGCCAAAAAGAAACGCACACGGGACGATTCGGCTATCTCAATGCCGCATGGCGCTGCACCAAGCTCTGTGAGAAGAATGAGGAAATGAGGGTTCGGTATTGGAAAGGCCAACCAACAAAACGGTACGGGACACTGCAGCGCAGAAAGGCAAAAACGGGCTTTGAGAGGGGGATAGACGCGTACATGGCAATTTCGAATGCTATTGGGAATTAGGGTATACTTGGGTTACTACCCAACGTTCGAGGATGAAGCGTAAGAAGTCGCCACTAGAGTGGGCGGTTCCTGCCAACGTGCTTCATCGCTGTTGGGTAGTCAGGTGCCGCCCACTTTGGTTTTTATGACTCACACAAAGCACTACGTCATTTACGCGCGGAAGTCGACCGAATCTGAGGATCGACAGGTGCTTTCAATTGATTCCCAGATCAACGAGTTACAACAGATCGCCAAGCGTCAAGGATTGCGTATCTCTGAAATACTACAGGAGTCAAAGACGGCCAAGAAGCCGGGGCGCCCTATTTTCACGCGACTCCTGGAGCGCGTGGAAAATGGGGAGATCCATGGCATCCTCTGCTGGAAACTCGATCGACTCGCGCGCAATCCGGTTGATGGCGGCCGTGTCATCTGGGCGCGTGAGCAACAGAAGCTCGAGATCATTACCCCAGGACAGGTTTATCTCCCCGGAGATGAAAGCATGTTCCTCATGTACGTCGAGTTTGGGATGGCACACAAATACGTCTCCGACCTGGGCAAGAACGTGCGAAGAGGCATCCGGGCGAAGCTGGAAATCGGATGGAAGCCAGGGCTTGCCCCTCTTGGTTATCTGAATAAACTGGATGACCACACCATCGTCCCTGACCCTGAACGCTTCTCCGCAGTGAAAAAAATGTGGGATCTCATGCTCACGGGCGCCTATTCCCCAGAAGACATTCGGAGGATTGCAAATGACGAGTGGAATTTTCGCACGCCGACGCGAAAGCGTCTCGGTGGGGTTCCGATATCTAAGAGCGTGATCTACAAGCTCTTTAGCAACACTTTCTACCGCGGCATCATCGCCCACCAGGAAGAGGATGGGGAGACAAAAGAATACCAAGGAGCTCACACGCCGATGGTCACCGAAGATGAGTTCCTACAAGTCCAGAAAATAATGGGAAGACCGATTCGGCGTCCGAAGTTCAAGGAGTTTGCCTACTCGGGGCTTATCCGTTGTGGTGAGTGTGGGTATTCGGTTGTCGCAGAAGACAAGTACAAGAATGAAAAGCAGTACATCTACTACCATTGTTCAAAGCGGGGAAAGACGCCATGCTCGCAAAAAACGATCCGCAGTGAAGTACTGGAGGGACAGGTCAATGAGCTACTTGAGGAGATCGAAATTCCCGAGGCGTTCCAGAAGTGGGCGGTCAAGCACATTAGGTCTCTAAACCGAGAGACATCTGCAGATCGCAGGGCGGCAAGAAAGGGCATCCAGGACGCCTACAATGCCTCCCAGACGCGCCTAGAGCGGCTACTCGACCTTCGGATCGCCAATGAGCTAAACGAGGAGGAATACGCACTCAGAAAAGAAAAGACGCGAGTTGAACAAGACGGGCTCAAAGCGCGGCTCCGGGACACCGAAGGTGATGACGAAAGATGGATTGAACAACTTGAACAAATTTTCAAGTTTTCAACCTACGCGCGTCACTGGTTCGCGGAGGGTGATCTTGCAACCAAGAGGCGGGTGCTTTCAGCACTTGGTTCGAACTTCTCGCTCTTGGACCGAAAACTCGCCATAGATGCGCACTCTGTATGGGTGACGCTCAAACAGCACTCCCCCACCGTTACAGTCGACATGAAACGGTTAGAACTCGATGAAAGTGGCTGCATCAACGAAAGAACAACCGCTTTCGCGGCCGTTCTTCCACAATGGCAGGGGTGGAGGGAATCGAACCCCCGACAAAGGTTTTGGAGACCTCTGTGATACCACTTCACCACACCCCCAAAGACGCACGCGCATCAACGATCAGACACCAGCAGGTTGGCATGATTTTTTTATGCACAATGCACATTGTGCACGATATGCTTGCGGCGGACGGTGGCGCAACCTGTAGCGAGATCGGTGTGATGCTGCGAGAGGAACAGCGTCGTCATGAGGGATATCGCTTCGAGGATGCCCCAGGTAATGAATACAACATCGAACCCAAATCGCTGCGCGCTCCATCCGCCGAACGATGCCGCAGCAGCTCCGCCAAACGTGACGAGCGTGTTGAACCACGACCATTCGCGGCCTTCCTGCTGGTGATCAGCAAATCGCGTGAAGAGTACCATCCACCCGGGGTACACGAGCGCCGCACCAATTCCTGCGAGCACTTGGAGCATGTAGAGCTCGCGGATGTGGTCAATGAAGAGGTAGAGGAACGGCACCGCGACGAGCAGGACGCGACCAACAAGCATCACGCCGTACTCGCGCATGCATCCCGAGTCCCCGTCCGTATACCGGCCAACGGGAATCTGGAGGAGTGCCTTCACGACCATGTAGATCGTCGCCGCGAATCCTGCGGCAGCTACGGAGCCACCCACGAGATCCTCCACGATAAATACCGCGACGATCGGCACGGTCAGTGCCATTGCGCTGTTCGCGAAGAACGCAGATGTCGTGAGGATGGTGAGGATGGAGTTCATGGGAGGATCCCATCGTGCATCTTCCGACCGACGAGGTCACTTCGTCTCCTTGTGCAGCACATGTGTGCCGCAGGCCTTGCAGTGCTTCTTGAGTTCCAGCCGAACCTTCGAGAGGCGCTTCTTGTTGCGCGTCGTGTTGTAGTTCAGCCGGTGACACTCGGTGCACTCCAGCTTGGCGCGGTAATCTTGTGACATAGGCGTGACGAGAACCGTGATAATTTTTTTGGAGCCGCCCCCGGGATTTGAACCCGGAACCTACGGTTTACAAAACCGTTGCTCTGCCGTTGAGCTAGGGCGGCACGTTGCCGACCGCGAGCAATCGGCAGCGCATTGAACGAACAGCGCCACCACCTTTCGCTCACCCGCAGAGCTCCATCGGTACATGCCAACCGTAGCACACGATCGGGAATCCATCAACTACCCCCCCTATCGCAAAGCGGCCCGATGGACATCGGACCGCTTTACTCGTGTGCCCGTGGCGACTAGAGAATGCTGTCCTTTGCGGCCTTCGCAACGCGGAACTTCACGACGGTCTTCGCCGGAATCTGGATCTGCTCACCCGTTGCCGGATTGCGACCCACGCGTGCATTGCGGTGTGCCTTCACGAGCTTCCCGACGCCCGGGAACGTGAACTCGCCGTTCGATCGAACCTCGCTGATCGCGAGCGTGTACATCGCTTCCCAAAACGACTGGGCGTCCTTCTTGCTCACACCCGCCTTTTCCGCGAGTGCGGCGAAGATCTGCGACTTCGTCAGCTTTGCCATAGTACTTGTGTGGCTCAACTACGCCAAAATAAGTGAAAATGAAGGAATAATATCGACGTTTGTACTTCCAGCGTAGCAAAACACCAGGGAAACGCTACTTTTCTTTTCCACAAGGGAAAATGGTAAAGAAAACCAAAAGCACCCGACGGAAGTCGGATGCTTTTGGTGGGCGGGGTGGGACTCGAACCCACGGAGTCGTAAGACCCCTGGTTTACAGCCAGGTGCGATTGCCGCTACGCGACCCGCCCGACAGCCCAGAACGGGAGTTGAACCCGTGACCTCATCCTTACCATGGATGCGCTCTACCAACTGAGCTATCTGGGCCTAGAGTTCGGAAATGGACTGCTCGAGCTGCTCGATCTTCTGGTTGTCCGGATTGACGGCTCGCAGCTTCCCGAGGAGTTGCACCGCACGAATGCGGTTATGATTCACAATAGCAAGTCCGGTGGCAAAATCAAGGAGGCGCGGGTTCTTGGGTTCGATGCGCAGTGCGGCCTCCATCGCCTTGAGTGCCGCCTCGTGCTTTCCGCGCGCTTGGAGCACCTCTGCGAACGCGCAGTGCGCCTCGACGTCGTTCGGGTAGAGCTTGCTCAGGAACCGCAGGGTCTCCTCCGCGAGCTCGTCCTCCTTACGGAGCCGATAGATCGCTGCAAGTCCACGGTACGCGCCATAGTACTTCGCGTCAACCTTGAGGCATGCGAGGTACGATTCCTCCGCGCGGTCGAGTTCACCGGCATCAATTGCCTCCTGCGCGGCGACGATACGCGTCTCGCAGCTCATCGCCTCCGTTCCCGCCTCAGGAATCACCGCATGATCGTTCGCGAGGAGCCGCAGCTTCCGGTACCCGCGCTCGAGGTTCGCGTGCGCACCCATGAGCTGCTTCTGCACCTTGCGTCCGGCGGCATCACTGAGCGTCTTCGCGCGCCGCGACAGCCGATCAATGAGGATACGATTCATCGCCGCATGATCCCGCGTCACCTCGGGCTTCTTCCGACCGCGCAGCCGCTTCAATCGCGGCCACGCGCGCACGACATGCACGACGATCGTGACGATACCGATACCGACGAGCACCAAACCGATCATGGTCATCATAGGGGTTCTGTCATTGCTACCGCAACGCCGATGAGCGCACAGAGATCATCGGCGGACTGACTCGCCGTGCCCACGAGAACACCGGTGATCCCGTCCGCGCGGAGGAAATCCGCGACGTTCGTCGCATCAACGCTCCCACCGTAGAGGATACGCGCACGGATGCCAAACTTCGCGACGAGCGCGGTGATGGTGTCGGCGGCCTCCGATGCGTCATCCGGTGCGGCGTGTACGCCGGTGCCGATCGCCCACACCGGCTCGTACGCGATGATGACCTCATCGAGCGCAGCGCTCGCAAGTGCTGCGGTGCACTGCCGCTCGAGTACCGCATTGCGCAAACCGGCCTCGCGCTCCGCCGCGGTCTCGCCCACACAGAGGACGGGGCGGAGTCCGGCACGGGCGGCAGCACAAAGCTTCTTCCCCGCCACCTCGTCGGACTCACCGAGCACATGGCGACGCTCCGAGTGACCGATGAGCACGTACGTGCAGCCCTCCCGCACGAGGTCATCGGGGCTCACCTCACCCGTGAGCGCGGCGTGCTCTGCGAACGCGCAGTCCTGTGCCCCCAGCGCGATATCCGCTCCGTCAATAACACGCGCAACCTCGGGGAGGGCGGTGAACGATGGACAGAGCACCACGGAGACCCCAGATGCACGACACTGCCGTACCGCATCCGCAATGCGCGCACTCTGCGCATCGGTCAGCTGCATCTTCCAGTTGGCGATGAGGAGTGGCTGCATAAGGTAAGGGTCAGCATCCATCATACACCTCTGTCATTGCGAGCCGAATCCGAGAGGCGTGGCAATCCCGGTCATAGAGCGTACAGGGCTTTCACCGTTGTGCTGGTATGACCGGGATTGCCGCGTCGGGGACTCCTCGCAATGACGCCGTTATGAGGGCTCAACGCGCTACGCGCAGCCGCGAAAACTTAATCGCATCCTCGGGGCGATTATGATTCACGAGTAGTCCATCGGGACCCCAGCCCGCATACACGGACGGCCACTTGGACGCGGTACTCGGGTCTATGACCCCAAAGATCCAGGACCAGGTACCTCCATCTCCTGATTGGAGGAAGTCATCCAGGGGCTCCCCCGTCTTCTCACGGTACTGCGCAAACAAGATGAGGTATGCAGAAAGAGGTGGAAGGGGGTAGTGATGGGTGACGGCATCAATCAGAGACTTGTTTCCGATGGTTTCCGTGGTGTTGGGGATGATTCTGCTTGTGGGTGGATGTTGCTCCCACTTCATGAAATGGAGAGTGGGGGGAGGGGTTTCGTTGATCTCTTGATCAATGATCCCTTGACGTTTGAGCGTGGGGTACAGCGCGGTGAGGTATTGGAGGACGTGTTCTTTTTTGAAGGAAATGGGGATGTAGTTGGGGTCTTCTGGGGGGAGCTCATTCCGCGTGAGGTCATGGAGGTTGAGGTCACGGAGTTTGTTGAAGAAGTCGTTGAGGATGGGATCCCTTGAGTCCCGAAATTTGATGCGCTGCCTCCGAATGATCCGATCGAACAGCACGCGGGTGAGAGTACGGGGGAGACCTCCGAGGGAGGGATTGCATGTTTCTTTGTCCGTGAGAGTTTCTCTTCGGGGTGGGGCAACAATGACCGGGAAGTCGGTCTCTCCGCGCTCGATGGAGGCGACGATGTCTGCGATGCGTTCTTTGGAGAGGTGGAGGATGTTCCGGTCAATGGTGAAGTCGGGGTCGTTGTACTGTGTTTGGAAGAATTCCTCTTGGTATTGAATGAGGAACTCGAGGGGATCAGGAGAGGATTCAATACCGGGGAAGGATGCTTTGAGCTCTTCGCTCTTGTTCGTGGTGAGGGATTCTGTGAGGAAGGGGTTGAGGGTGTTTTTCCAGGATTCGTACGGGAGGTGTCCTTCGGGAACATCGTATGTTCCCTCGGGGATGGTTCCCGTGCGGTATGCCTCGGAGAGGGCGTGGGAGAGGGTGGTGAGGTGGGTGATGCTCGGGAGGTCGCGGGGGGTGGTGGTGGTGCGGAGGGA
>JAUSKG010000029.1 GCA_030647005.1 bacterium | reverse complement strand
ATAATGGATCTTCTCTCTCCGCAGCTGGCGCGTGAGCGCCGAGGATTGTAGCGGAGGTCTTTAGACCTCCATCCGGGCGTTGGGGTAGGCGGGTTGGTGGCGGGGAGGAAAGATGGAGACCTGAAGGTCTCCGCTACGGGGGACTCGCACGCCAGATTACGCAACCTCCTCCTCGATCTCCAGCAACCGATTGTACTTCTCCACGCGCTCGGAGCGAGAGAGCGAGCCGGTCTTGATATACTCCGCATTGACGGCCACCGCGAGGTCCGCGATGAACGTGTCGGCGGTCTCTCCGGAACGATGCGAGATGATGACGCCGTACTTCGCCTCGCGCGCCAGCGCGATGGCTTCCATCGTCTCCGTGAGCGTGCCTATCTGGTTTACCTTGATGAGGATCGCGTTTGCCGCGTTGCACGCAATCCCCTGCCGGAGGCGTGCGGGGTTTGTAACGAAGAGGTCATCGCCGACAACGTGCACGCGCTTGCCGATGCGCTCCATGAGTGCCGTCCATCCCTCCCAATCATCTTCATCGAGCGGGTCTTCAATCGAGATGAGCGGAAACTTTTTCACCCACTGCTCCATCCGCGCGATCATCTGCGCCGATGTCCAGGGAATCCCCTCCTCTCCAAAGCGACCAGTGAAGGAGTAGGTGCGATGCGCCGCATCGTAGAACTCACTCGCGGCGACATCGAGCGCGAGCGCGATGTCCTTTCCCGGTGCATATCCCGCACGCTTCACCGCACGGAGGATGAGCCGGAGGACGAGTTCGGGCTTTGGTTCTGGAAAGACAGGCGCAAAGCCACCCTCATCGCCAACGGTGGTGGCGAGTTTCCGCTTTGCGAGGATGTCGTGGAGCGCGTGGAACACTTCGGCGCCGATGCGGAGCTGCTCCGAAAACCGCTTGTGCTGCGGGACGATCATGAACTCCTGTACGGAGAGCCCGGATGCGGCGTGGCGCCCGCCGTTGACGACGTTCATCATCGGCGTCGGCATCCGCCAACCGCGTAGCGGGAGATCGTACGCGCTCCGGAGGTACTCGTAGAGTGGCACCCCGTGGGATCGCGCAGCGGCAACTGCACACGCGAGTGAGACCGCGAGGATCGCGTTCGCGCCAAGCTTGGATTTGTTCGGCGTACCATCGAGCGCGATGAGCGTGCGGTCCATGGCCTGCTGGTTATGTGCATCCATTCCGAGGACCGCTCGCGCAATCGGGCCGTTCACATGCTTCACGGCGCTCCGCACGCCACTGCCGCCGTAGCGCTTCCCACCATCGCGCAGCTCGAGTGCCTCGTGCGCGCCCGTGGACGCACCGGACGGAACGGCTGCAACGCCGCACGATCCGTCATCGAGCGTCACGGCACAACGCACGGTGGGATTGCCGCGCGAATCGAGAATCTCCCACGCATGGATGGAGGTAATCGTTGCCATAGTATAATCCCTACGCTCGAACGCGTGCTGATTGCCGAAGTGCCAGGATGCCAGGGATCTTCCCATCCGCCGCGAGGTACGCGAGCATCGCCCCGCCGCCGGAGGAGATGTGATCAATGAAACGCTCCATGCGCGTGCGCGCGAGAACCGCGAGCGTCTCGCCGCCGCCGACGACACCGAACGCGCGACCGGATGCGCGGCTCGCGACGACGCGTGCGAGTATGATGCTGCCGTGGTGGTAGGGTTCCTCCTCGAACATGCCGAGCGGCCCGTTCCACAGGATCGTCTTTGCCGCTTTGAGCTGCTCCGCATACGCGCGGATCGTCTGCGGACCGATGTCGAGTACCTGCTCCCTGCCGGTGGCGATCCGGTGCGGCTGGGATTGCACGAGCACGACGTGTGCCGACCGTGCGCCGATGCGCGGATCCCCTACGACGACATCGAGCGGGAGCATCACGTTCCGGAACCGCTTGCTCTTCCGCAGATTCGCCGCAATGGCAACGCCCTCCGCCTCAACGAGCGAATCCCCCACCTCGTACCCGCGCTCGACGAAGAACTGCGTCGCGAGTGCACCGCCGAGGAGCACGCGATCCGCCACGGTGAGAATCCGCGCGATCGCGGGCGCTTTCGTGGTGATCTTCGCGCCGCCGAGGAGCGCGACAAACGGCGACGCGCCATCACGCAAGCGCTCCATTGCCTCCATCTCGCGCTCGACGAGTGCGCCCGCAGCAGACGGAAGCAGCGCCGGTACCCCGACGACTGAGGCATGGGAGCGATGGGCGACACCGAATGCATCAAAAATGTAGTGCGTCCCGAGTGCGGCGATCGCGCGTGCGAATGTCGGATCGTTGTCCTGCTCGCCGCGGTACCGCCGGAGGTTCTCAAGCATGACCACCTCTCGGGGCTTGAGCTCCGCGAGTGCGGTGATGAGCGCGGTGGTGCCGATGCGGCCGCGGAGCAGTCGTACCGTGGTACCGAGCAGTGTACTGAGCCGCTCGGCTGCTGGCGCGAGGGTCTCCCGCGGACGGCCGGACCCGAGATGTGAGAGGAGGACGACCGCTGCGCCTTCGCGGCGGAGGTACTGAATCGTCGGGAGTGTGAGGGTGAGCTTCGTATCATCCATGACGCGCGTCCCATCCATGGGGACGTTTGCGTCTATACGGCAGAGCACGCGTGCACCGCGTAGCGGTCCGAGTGCGCGCATGGTGATAATCCTAGTCGTTCTTGACATACGCACGAATGCCACGGAGCCAAATACTAAAACCCGTCACCAGACCAAACGCACGCGTGAAGTACCGGAGGTCTACCAGCGAGCGCAACACCCAAACAGACCACCCATCCACGATGCGGCCGCGATACGTGAGCATGGCGTACTTCCCACCGAGTGGGAGAATCGCCGGAAGCTCACGCGCCCGATACGCACGCAGACGCGCCGCGCGGAGCATACGCATGACGTTCTCCCCGACGATTGGCGCCGACCGCACCGCGTGCGAGGCGAGCGGCGGGATCGTCCCACCGCGTGCATCCGGAAACACCGCGCAGTCACCGAGCGCAAACACGCAACGCTCGCCTTCCACGAGACCAGTGCGATCCACAACGACGGCACCGCGCGTATTCACGGCGAACCCCGACTCCTTTGGGAGTGCCGTTGGCACGATCCCGCCTGTCCACACCGTGACGTCGGACGCGAGTTCGCAAGAGTCGCCAGAGAAACCGCAGAGGAGCTGCTCACGGTGCTCGCCCTCCCGCAGCGGCCGCGGAACGACGGTCACCCCATCGAGCGTCACCTTCCCCACGAGCGCATCGAGGAAGACCCGCACGCCAAGCCGATGGAGCCGCCGGAGTGCGAGGTATGATGCACGTTCCGGAAACGCGGTGAGGAGACGCGAGGCACCCTCCACGATGGTGATCTCGACATCCTCGCGCCGGAGGAGGCCGCGACGGACAAACTCGCGGCACGCAGATGCGAGCTCGGCAGCAAACTCGACACCCGTTGCACCGCCGCCGCCGATGACGATCCCAAATCGCTCGACACTCCCACGGCGTGCGCGCGCGATGAGCTCGCAGATGCGCCGACGGATGTGCAGGGCGTCCGCCACGCTCTTGAGTGGAATCGCGTGATCACGCAGCCCCATGATTCCATAGTACGCGGTTTGCACCCCCATGGCGAGCACGAGCACGTCGTACGGAATCTCCGCGCCACTCAACACCACCACGCGCCGCGCTGCACGATGGATCGCGGTGACTCGATCCTGTACGATTGCGACGTTCGCTTTGCGTGTGAAACGTTCAAGGTGTACGACATCAACGCACACACTACTCGCAAGTGATACGGCTTCTCCGGTGTCGCCCTGCGCGATACCCGTCGCCACCTCGTAGTAGAGAGGCGGAAACTCGTGGCACGATCGTTCCTCGATGAGCGTGAGCGCGATGTCCTCGTGCCGCGCGTACGGCTCGAGCTCCTTGACGACCCCCCACCCAGCGAGGCCTCCGCCGATGATGACGACGCGCGGTATGTCCATAGCATCTTCGGTGCTCCCGCACTAGCTTCGGAGACGATCTGTTCCCCCGTAGCGGAAACGATCTTCGGTGCTCCCGCACCAGCTTCGGAGACGATCTGTTCCCCCGTAGCGGAAACCTTTAGGTTTCCATTAGATCCGCTTTCCCACTTCGAGTGCCATCTCGGCAAGACGGCAACTGTAGCCCCATTCGTTGTCGTACCAGGCCATGACTTTCACGAGCGTGCCATCAATGACCTTCGTGAGCCCAAGGTCTACGACTGCAGAGTAGGGATTTTTGATGAAGTCCGATGACACGAGTGGCTCCTCCGTCACCGCGAGTACGCCGCGGTAGATCGGATTCTTCGCCGCTCGCTTGAATGCATTGTTCACCTGCGCCACGGTGACGGGTTGCTTGAGGACAAAGACGAAATCCGAGAGCGAGACATCCACGAGCGGCACGCGCACGGAGAGCCCGTCGAACTTTCCCACGAGATCGGGAATGGTCTCGGTCGCCGCGATCGCGGCACCGGTCGTTGTGGGCACCATGTTCACATAGGCCGCGCGGGCGCGACGGAGGTCGCCCTTCTTGAGCCCGGGCGGCGGACCGTCCGTGAGGTTCTGCTCGGCAGTGACGGCGTGGATGGTCGTCAGCGCGGCGCGCTCCACCCCGAATGCATCGTTCACGACGCGGGTGACGGGCGAGACGCAGTTCGTCGTGCACGATGCGTTGTTGATCGCATCGTGGTCGCCGAGCTGATCGTCATTGACACCAAGTACGAACGTCGAGACGTTGCCCGACCCCTTCGTCGGTGCGGACACGATGACGCGCTTCGCGCCCGCCGTGAGGTGCGCACGCGCGGCACCATCCTGCGTGAACCGACCCGTGCACTCGAGCACGACATCCACCTTGAGCTTCTTCCACGGGAGCTGCTCCGGCTCACGCTCCGCGTAGACGTGGATATCCTTCCCGTCAACGGTGATCGCGTGCGACCGCGCACTCACGCGCCCATCGAAGCGTCCGAACACCGTATCGTACTTCAGGAGGTGCGCGAGCGTCTCCGGATCGGTGAGATCATTCACCGCCACGACGTGGAGCTTCTTTCCGAGCCCACGCTCCTTGATCGCGCGAAAGGTATTCCGACCAATGCGTCCAAAACCGTTGATGGCGACACGCAGCATAGGAGATAGGAGAAAGGAGTGAACAGCAGCGGCACGAAAAACACACCGCCTATCTCCAGGATACCAAATGCCCAGCCGCTTTGGCGACTGGGCAAGGGTGTGCATGAGTACACGCATCACAGCGAGAATCGCACGAACTCCTGCACCACAACATTTTCTCCGAGTTTCTGAATGGCCTGCTCCATGCGCTGCTGGACCGTCATGGAGTCATCTTTGACGAACTCCTGATTGAGGAGCACGCGCTCCGCATAGAACTTCGCGAGCTTGCCGTCCACGATCTTCGCGACGACGGCCTCTGGTTTACCCGCTGCTTGGGCCGCAGCGATCTCACGCTCCTTCGCGATGATCTCCTCCGGAACATCCTCCAGCCGAACATACTCGGGATCCGCTGCAGCGATGTGCATCGCGAGGTCCTGCACGAGCGCACGGAAATCATCGCTCCGCGCAACAAAATCGGTCTCGCACGCGACGGAGACGAGCACGCCGAGCTTGCCCGTCTGGTGGATGTAGCTTCCCACGAGGCCCTCGGCGGTCTCCCGACCGGACTTCTTCGCGGCCTTTGCCTGCCCCTGCTTCCGCAGCGCATCCTTTGCCACTTCCACATCGCCACCGGACTCCTCAAGCGCCTTCTTTGCGTCCAAAACCCCGACACCCGTTGCCTGACGCAGCTCCATGATCGCCTGTGCGTTGCTCATACGCTCTCTGGTTGTTCTCTGTGCGTTTGCGGCGCAACTGCCGCAACGGGCGTTGCCGCGACGGCCTTCGCGCGTGCGACGGTCCCCTGCTCGACCGCATCGGCGAACGCGGTGACGAGGATACGGATGGACGCGACGGCATCATCGTTCCCCGGAATGGGGTAGGTGATATCCGATGGATCAACGTTCGTGTCGCAGATACCGAACAAGGTAATATTCCGCCGCACGGCCTCGCGTACCGCAGTGGCTTCCTCGCGAACATCCACCACGAAGATGGCATCAGGAAGCTTCGTGAGATCGCTGATACCGCCGACGGCTTCCTCGAGTCGCCGGATCTCGCGGCTCATCTCGGACTGTTCGTGCTTCGTATACTTCTGCTCGAGCTCACCGGTATCGCGCATGCGGAGGAGCGAGCGGTACTTCTGGATGAGTTTCCCGATGACCACGAAGTTCGTGATTGTCCCACCGAGCCACCGACCAACGACGTACGGCATGTTCACGCGCACCGCCTGCTCGCGTACGATCTCCTTCGCCGCATCCTTCGTGCCGACGAACAGGATGGTCTTCCCCTCCCCCACGAGCGCGCGGACCGCTGCGCACGCAACATCCATCCTCGCCACGGTCTGTTCGAGGTCCACGATGTGGACGTTGTTCCGCATCGTGAAGATGTACGGCGTCATCTTTGGATGACGACGCGATTGCCGATGACCAAAATGGACACCGGCCTTGAGCATCTGTTCGAGTGTTGGCGTACTCATAGAAAATAAAAACACGCCCTTTTGACGTCCCTGCCCGTTCATCCTGCCGTGGAGCCACTGAGGGCAGGCCACCGCAGTCCCGGGGAGGTGTGAGATGAGTGAATGCGTTGGACATGCTCACCGTACCATGCACCGCAAGCCCCGTCAATATCATGTATTGGTCCAATACATCACCACGACGCACGAACAAGGCCCGGTACCACATGGTACCGGGCCTTCACCTGTGTGACGGCGCTAGTCGCCGCCTCCGTCACCGCCACCACCGCTGTCACCGCCTCCACCACCGTCGTACCCACCGCCATCGTGCGAGCCGTGGCTGCCGTGATCGTGGTGCGATCCTCCGTCGTGCGTCACGGGAGGGTCGTAGAAAAAACTCCTCGCGTGGTGGTGGTCGTGTGCCGGAGTTGTGTTGCTCGAGTCATCGCCACCGAGCATGTCCACGATCGTTCGCGGTAACATGTCCATCGGTACGGCGACCCCGTTGAGCTCCGCCTCTACGAAGCGTATCGCCTGCTCGTAGTCCAGGAGGAAATCGAGGAGCTCGTCGTCATCGTAGACATCGAAATCCTGCGAGCTCAGACGCTCGATCGAACGCTGCGTACACGCGAGCGGCCTGGAAGATCCCGCAGCGCGATCCTGTACCCTCCGCAACCGCTGCCTCGCGCGGTCTAACGCCTGCTGCGCGCGCGGCGAGCGCTTCGGCAGCGTCTGCGGCGACTGGCTGACGGGCCCTCGAAACGCCATGACGAGGGCCCAGCAAGCGAAACAAAAGAAGAGTGCCCACAAAATAATTTCGCCCACGCATCGCTCCTTTGTCTGGGGATTCACCACCGGTACCTCAACTGCTCGCAGCGTACCGCACATCCTCCGTGCCGTCAAGTATGAAAACCCCCTCCGACGAGTCGGAGGGGGTTGTTCGGTCAGGAGGACGCGGTCCAGAGACGCACCGGAAAGGCGTAGAACGCCTGCACGTGCAGATCGTTGAGTGCGGTGAATGCAGAGGACGAGACGACCGCCCGAACCTGCAACGTTTCACCGCGATGCCCCACGATGGCGACGAGCACGTCGCCCCGCTTGAGGAGCATGCGCTGCTCGCGGAAGGTCGAAAATCGAAGCAACAGACGCCCACGATCACGCACGAACGCGACTGTGGTGGTGGCGCGATGCCTGCTCATGGCGATTGACTCTGCGCCGCTTCTGCGGAGCGAATCGTCGGTCTCTGCATCTTCTCCATCATGCATTCCTCCTTCCCACCTCGTGGGATTCTCGTTTGTGCAAGGTACTCAATAACCGCCAACCATCACGCATCACTCCGCATCGAGCGTAGCGACGCGCTGCCGCTCAGTGGAGCACGCGACCCGAGGGGCTGTCTCGATTGTCCGCTGTCCCGCAATCCTCGCCGGTTTCCGTGCACGCAACGGCACGCTTGAGCGCGACGGTGATCATCCGGGGAGCGAAACCTCCCTGCCGGAGGTGATCGGAAAAATGCTCGAGCGCCGCATCCTTTTCACGACTCAAACGTACGCGGAACCGGGTGATCATGTAGCCGAAGACGATCGCGCGCTCCTGCTCGTCTGCGATCGGTACGATCGCGTCGAGGATGTGGCGTGCTACGACCGCTGCATCCACGTGGTCGCACAGCGCGTGGAGGAGCGCGTCGTTCGCCGCGAGGACGCGCTCGCGATGTCGCACGACGATCGCCCACCGCTCATCCTGGTCGTGGAGATCCGCACCGCGCATGCACACGACACCGAACGGACCGCAATCGTGAATACGATACACGAGTGCGAGGATGACGACCCGATTATCGAGGGACAACGGGCCGAGGTACGTGAGGAGCATCGTCGCCGCTTCCACCGGAAACAACGCGCTGTCGGAGAGTCGTTCGACGAGTTCGAGGAACGAGTCCGATTGGCAGAGCAAGGACACGCGCCGTGCGTACTCATCGTCGCTCATGGATTCCATCGGAAACGTGGACACCGGGGTCTCCGGAACGTAGGGCAGCACACGGAACGCGTGCGCGAGGTGCGGGAGGCGACGGCGCGGCTCAATGGCACCAAAGAGATACTGCGACACCACGCGGGCCCAGGCACTCGGATTCTCGTACTGGACACCGAGCCGTGCATCCCAGCACACCAGCTCATCGTCATTCAGCATCAATTCGAACCCCCGTGCAGGAATGATCGTTCCACCGCTCATGACGCTCCTCTCTCGTCGTTTTGGACGGATGAAGGTACTGCTCCGAGCGTACCCTCCTGGAGTGGTCTTGTCAATGGATCGTGGCCATGCTACGGTAGTCATCGGAGCAGCAAATCAGCAGCATCCCCTCTTCCTATGAAACAAGCAATCCACCCGGAGTACTACGCGGCCGCGACGATGGTGTGCGCATGCGGAAACACCATGACGGTTGGTTCCACGAGCGAGACCACCCAGGTGGAGCTCTGCGCGAAGTGCCACCCGTTCTTCACCGGCAAGCAGAAGATCGTGGACACCGCACGCCGCGTTGACCGATTCCAGCAGCGTGCAGCCAAGCAGGAGACGGCTGCCGCAGCACGGAGCGGCAAACGTGTGAAGAAGGAACGCGATGTGCAGCGACGCGCCGCGAAGACCCCGAAGGCAGAGGAGTAAGTACATGCCCACCGAGCACGGTGGCGAGGAATCGAGGCATGCGCCTCGATTCTTCCGTTCTGCGGTATGCTGGAGAGAACGACAGACAGCACCCTATGGATGCACAGGAACTCAAGGCGAAACACGAGGACCTCGAACGACAGCTCCAGGACCCCGCGATCATCGGCGACCACCAACGGCTCGCCGTCGTGTCGCGTGCGCACGCGGCCACGCGCAAGGCACTCGAACTCGTGGACGCCATCACACGACTCGATCGCACCATCGCCGAGGCGCATGAGGCGGCGAGTGCCGACGAGGAGGAGCTCCGCGCGCTCGGTGAGGAGGAGCTCCAGACCGCCACGGCGGAACGAGAGCGCGTCGCTGCGGCACTCGCGGAGATCCTCGAGCCGGGTGATCCGGAGGATGATCGGGACATCGTCGTGGAGATCCGCGCCGGTGTCGGTGGTGATGAGGCCGCGCTGTTCGCCGCCGACCTCTTCCGCATGTACGCGCGATTTGCCGAACGCAAGGGATGGGCGATGCGCACGCTCCACGCGGCGCACAACGACCTCGGCGGCATGACGAGTGCCATGTTCACCGTTGAAGGCGAACGGGTCTACCGCTGGCTGAAGTTCGAGAGCGGCGTCCACCGCGTCCAGCGTGTTCCCGAAACCGAGAAGGCCGGCCGCGTCCACACCTCAACCGCCACGGTCGCCGTACTCCCGAAGGCGGAGGAGGTGGACATCACCATCGATCCCAAGGACCTCAAGATTGACGCCATGACCGCGAGCGGCGCCGGCGGGCAGTCCGTGAACACGACGTACTCCGCGATTCGCCTCACGCACCTCCCGACGGGCATCGTCGTCACGTGCCAGGACGAACGCTCACAGAAACAGAACCGCATCCGTGCGATGGAGGTACTGCGTGCGCGTCTCTATGC
Organism: bacterium; assembly: GCA_030647005.1. NCBI lineage: Bacteria > bacterium. Next base: position 24,038 of record JAUSKG010000029.1, on the reverse strand, counting down.
GATCGAGCGCGAACGCGCGCAGCGCGAACGCTCCGAAGCGCGCAAGGGCCAAATCGGCACCGGCGAACGGTCTGAGAAAATTCGGACGTACAACATTCCCCAGGATCGCATCACCGATCACCGCATCAAGCAGACGTGGCACAACATCGAAAAAATTCTCGACGGCGACATCGAGGAGATGCTCAGCGATATCCGTGAGGCAGCGAAGAAGGCCGCGTGAGGACGGCCCACCTCCCGCTCCGCTCGCGACGTGGCAATCTCACACGATACAAATGGAGAGATTGCCACGCCCTCATGGTCTCGGGCTCGCAATGACAGTACTTCTATACTTTTTATACACGCACGTTCTCTCGTTCAAGTTATCCACACCAATGCATTTGACGGCGTTTATACGGCATGTACATTGGATATTGTCGCTCTCGGAGCGTCTCGATCTTTTGCAAAAGATTGACAGCCAGAGTCCGCGGTGTCGGCGGCGCGGGTGAGGGACAGGGTCCCGAAGCTCGCGTTGCAATCGTTGCGCCTCCAAATTTCTGAAAAGAAACTGGAACGTGACGACGAACGGCGAACGGATCACCTGCGGGTAACCGCGGGGTGTCAGCAACCGTCCATCCATTACGCGCTCCGGCGGGAGCCATGGATGCCGGTGTGCTACACCGGGAATGACGGAGAACTGGTTGGCCCGCATGCGTGAGCATGCAAGGCAAAGTGGTAATCGGGTATCGGGGCTACCTCGGTAGCTCTGCGCCTCCTAGGACCTCCGGCAGCAACCGGAACCTGGAGGATACCGACACGCCACAAGCAAGAGCATGTTGGAGAGACGCACGGTGACGCGCACCAGTGAACGCTGGAGTTCGTCATCGCTCACCAACCGCTGCACTGCTCCTCACGGGGAGGAACTCATGGACGCTTGCGTCCACGATGATCCCCATTCCGCGAGGTGTGCAAGGTTTTGCTGAAGACCCCGCCAACGCCGAAAGCGTGGCGACGAGGTCGGCGATCGCGTTCTGTCTTGGAAACAAGCGGAGCCCGAGAACCGAAGGGTCGAGCAGTGCCTCAACGGGTCAGCGAGTTTGGTCGGTAACGTCCTGCCCGCTTGCCCCGCGATGTACTGGCTGCCAAAAATCTCGTGCAGCGAATCCGCTGTGCGATGTCGTTAATGACGGTGATAGTGTGCGTGGGTGCTCTGACGAGAGTCGTCTCACCAACGTTCACTGATGCAGGGCTGCACGCTTGATGTCCCCTTCGGGTTTCCCGGAGTCATGGCGTCGAGCGAGAGCGGTGAGCATACCACGAGTAACGACACGGACGTGCAGTACTGTCTGTGGAAGTTGCGTGGTTGCCGTCGCGAACTGAAGATGCTCGTGGGCTTCCCACGTCATCGAACGTTCGTAAGGGAATCTCCCTAGATCGTCTGCAGAGACAGCTGACGATGCGACCGTGCGGTTGAAGTGATTACGCACGGCGTGATTCCAGAGGTGCGCTCCGAAAGGAGACCACCTCACCCACTCCCTGCGCACTAGGAGGCGCAGTGCCAGAACTTCCCCTCGAAAGGAATTACAAGCGTTGGGAAGGAACGGCAGAGGCGGGTGCCGCATGAAGAAGGGTGTCACGGAAACGTGACGCACACCGAGTGATCGGTGGGCGTCCGATCCGAGACACCCTTTTTCCTTTGCACTTGCGAGGGCTGTGGATATGCGGTAGTGTCTTTCAGAGGAGGTATGACCAATGGCTCGTTCACAACGACGTGTATCCCAGCAGAAGTGGTGTGACTTCTGCGATCGAGGCCCCGATACGCAGCAACTCGTCGTATGCAGCACCACCGCGCGCATATGCATGCAGTGCATCCACACCTTCTTGCAGCTTCGAGGGAAGGATCTCGAATCGCACACGCCGCGGAGCACGGACGATGACGCGCGCGAGCGACCACACCCCACGCCACCGCGCGGATGGCCCTGGCTCCCCGTGAGCCATCCCGCGCAATCCCGCTGGAGCGAGCTGTTCAACCTACGGCTGCGCGAGCTCAAAGACGAGCAGCCGTCGGAGCCCACGGCGGTGGTTGCACTTCTCAGCAGCATCCCGATGCCGGAAGCAGTTCGTACGTTTCCGCTGGAGTTCTGGTGCGGAAAGAACATCGTTCCGCTCGCACGCTCCAACGAGACGCTGACATTGGCGGTATCGGATGCGAGCGCACGCATGTTCGACATTGATGAAGTGAAGTTCCAAACAGGGCTCGACGTCACCACGATCCTCGCACCGCTCCTGGAAGTCATGGCTGCGCTCGACGCGCTGCGGCACTGGGACACCGACATCGCGCCGCTCCTGACCTAGCTCCTCGCCCCACCTGTCCCTTGACAGGTGGGGCGTTCTCATTGACGATGGGACAGTATGGAGCACATGATCCGTAAACGACAAGACCTCCTCGCACACGTCCTGCGCCGTGACCAGACGTGGGTACTCACGCACCCCGACACGCCACTCACCGCCGCGCAGCAGCGGGACTACGACGCGCTCATCGCGCGCCTCGATGCCGGTGAGCCGCTCGCGTACCTCCTGGGCGAGCAGTGGTTCTACGGCCGTCCGTTCACCGTGACACGCGACACGCTCATCCCGCGGCCGGAGACCGAGCAGCTCATCACGCTCGCACTCGAGCGAGCGGACAGCGATCAATTCGTTGATGTCGGAACCGGATCGGGCGCAATCGCGGTGACGATCGCAGCGGAAATCGCGGACGCGCGCGTACTCGCCATTGACATCTCGCCGGCAGCACTCGCCGTCGCGCGAGCGAACGCAACGCGCCATCGCGTGACGGAGCGCATGACGTTCGTCGCGGGGAACCTCCTCGCGCCACTCGCAGCAGCCCCCGACGACCTCGACCGCACCGCACCGCTCACCATCATCGCGAACCTCCCGTACGGAACCACAGACGAGTGGCCCACACTCTCCTCCTCGATTACACACTACGAGCCGCGCATCGCGATTGATGGCGGCCCGGACGGTCTCGATCCCTACCGCGCGTTCTTCGCGCAGCTCCATGAACTCGCGGTGGGACGCAGTGCCCCCTGCACGGCCCTCCTCGAAATAGACCCCCGTCGCAGGGATGTGCTCGCAGCGCTCGTCGCACGAACGCTCCCCCACTGGCAAGCGTCATGGCACCGCGACCTCGCCGGCCACTGGCGCGTCCTCGAACTCCACACCACACCCTGACGGGTGTGGTGTGTGCTAGGGATCAACGGTTTTCGTCGCGCCGTCAGCTTCGGTGAAATACCACAGCGTGTACGATGACCCATCACGCGATTGGTACGTATAGCAATGCCGCGGCGAGGGGTCTGCCATGGGAACATGCGGTGCCGTGGGGTCAGCGACCGATGCTTTGAGGTGACCGCGGTCGAGGAGCGTCCGGGAAATGGCGTCATCACCGGCGATGCAGGTCAATGCCTCTGCCATCGGGTAGCTCCCCGTTTCCGCGGCGATGAGCGCGAGCGCCTGCTGGATCCTCGCGACATCGCCGGCGCGCTGTGCGTCGCGCGTGCGCAGCGCGAGCGACCGCGCACCGCCGGCCACGCCAGTGCCAATGATCGTCACCACGGCGACGATCCCGAGCAGTTCAAGGACGTGCTGCCGTGTGTTGTACATACGCCGCCTCCCAATCACCGTTCACGAACTCCACCCAGGTGGTGCCGGGTGCGAGCACCATCGAAGCACCTGCGCCGTCTCCAGATGCGCGACGCAATCCAAAAAGTCCACCCGTATCCGCCTGCGGATCGCTCCACCCCCAGGTTCCGTCCGTGCGCGTTCCGCCCGTGAGGAGCGTCGCGTACTTCCGCGAGGCGAGCGGGGTCACCACCGGTGGATCGAGCTGCGGAATGGCGAGGCGACCGATACGATCGAGCACGACCGAGTCCACACGCAGCACGACGACGTTCTGCGCAGTCACTGGTATCCCGTTGACGTCACGATGGACACGACCTCCCTGCGAACGCACGTAGGCGCGCTGCGCTGCATCGTACGTCCACGAAACATCGAACGCGCGCTCGGCGCCAAGTCGAATCGAGAACGTCGCCGGAGAGCCGTCGGCGGCCGCCTCCGCATCCGCGTACTCCCAGAGGTGCCAGTCGTCCGGCCTCGCGTCTCCGAACGCATCACGCTCGACGAAGAACGTGACGAGGTCCTCCATCTCCGCGTACGCGTTGAACGGCGCGCTCCGCGTCGTCGAGCGATAGTACGGCGCGCGATACCACTCGTCCACATGGCTCCGCGTCTTGAGCAGCGCGAATGCCGCAGGGCTCCCACCGACGTGCGCGTACGGCGTTTCCAACATATCCACGAGCCCGACGAAGTACGGCCGTGCAGAGCGAACGGGCCCAAAGGCATCCTCCGCGGTCGCTTCCGCGACGGCGAGGAACCGCGTCCGCTGCCCCTCCACCGGTACCGTGAGCACGAGTGGTGCATCGGCGATGCCGGTCTGCGGCCTCGCTTCCGGCGCGTTGTCCACCATAATGCCAATCGCGTGCGGCTGCGGCGCGGAAACCGGCATCGGCAAGCCGTCCAACCACCGACGCTTCGTCACCTGCTCCACCGCCACAGGAGGAGGAACGGAAACCGGCGGGAGCGGCGTCCGCGCCCAGCGCACGTACAACCAAGCACCCCCGCCGCATACGGCGAGGGTGCAGAGGCCTACGAGTGCGGCCTCCTTACGATGCATCTCCATGGCGCGTGTGCATCGCTCCCACGCGTGCGCGAAGTATCGCGCGAGTACTGGTCGTGAAGGGAGCGTCATCTCCTGCTGGGTGTGTCACGCTGCTGCGCTGCCCGGTGCTGTGGCTGCCGCACCAACGGCGGGCACTGCCGCTGCGGCAGCTGCCTGCTCTTCGGTCTGCTGCTCTTCCGCGGCTCGCCGCACTTCCACCACCTTTGCGATGACCGTGTGGGGAGCGAGCGTCACCTGCACGCCCTCGGGAATGGGGAGGTGTGCGATGGTGATGGCATCGTCGAGCGTCTCAAGCGAGGTGAGGTCCACGAGGATGTCATGGACGAGCTTATCCGGCGTCGCATGCACCTCAAGGAATTCGTACTGACGCATGAGTAATCCTCCGGTTGCCTTCACTGCCGGAGCCGTGCCCACAAATCGTAGCGGAATCCGTGCGTGCACCACCTCCTCCATATTCACATGGAGAAAATCCACATGCGTCGGCTGGTCGGTCAGTGGGTCGTAGGCAACGTCCTGGACGAGTACCGGTACCGTCTCTGCACCATCCACATTGAGCTGGATCACCGTGGAGGCACCAGCGGACTTGTACACGCGGCGGAAATCTATGTAGGAGAACACGACCGGCCGTGGTGTCACCGAGCGGCCGTAGACAATCCCCGGGAGACGCCCCTCGCGACGCAGTTTCCTGGAGGTATCCCCGATTGGTGTCCGCAGTGATGCAGCGAGTGTAATCGTTTCCATAGCGATGGTGCCGATCCGTCATCTCAAAACCTAAACCGATGCTGAAGTACACAAACATCCCCACGAGGGGATGTACGATACAACTATAGCCGATGTGATCTGCACGGTCAACCCTTCTTCCGAGGTGCTATTTTTCTGGGCTTTTTGCCCTGCTTCTCACCGAACACGTCCCCCTCCTTCTTCTCGAGGAGATGGTGGAAGGCAATGACATCATCAAGCGTCACGGGCTCGGCGTTGCGGAACTTCACGACATCATCAAACGTGAGGTCCGTGAGGAGCCCCATCGAACTCACTCCCATACCCGTCGTGAGGACGAGCGCGAGGATGGAGTGCGCGCACTTCTTGCACCGGATGTGCATGAGGTGCTTGTCATCGCGCTCATCCACGACCCGCGCCTCCATGGGGTTGTAGCTCGTATCGCACACGGGGCAATACGAGATGAGCCGCAGCGACTCTTGGAAGAATTGTGGAGAGCGGCGTGAGGAGTGCATAACCTATCACTCGTTAGCATAACACAGGATCGCGTCTACCCACAACGATACACACCCGTCACTCGATAACGTGGAGTTCGTACACCGAGCGCGACGCCTTGGGGGTGCGCATCGCGATAGACGTGACGATGCCGAAACCGATGGCGAAAGCCATGACCGCGCTGCCGCCGGCGGAGACGAACGGGAACGGGATGCCCATGACCGGCGCGACGCCGAGATTCATCGCGAGGTTGTAGAGCGACTGGAAGCCAAAGAGGAACCCCATCCCCACGACGACCGATGCGGAGAAGTCGTCGTGGCACCGCCGCGAGATCACCGCGAGCCGCCAGAGGATCACCGCGATCGCCGCGAGGAGGAGCGCGATGCCGAGCAGCCCGAACTCCTCACCGATGACCGCGGGCAGGAAGTCCGACTGCGCCTCCGGGAGGAACGCGAGCTGCGCTTGTGTCCCCGCCGCGAATCCCTGCCCGAACAAACCGCCCGCGCCCATGGCGATGACGGCTTGACGCTGGTTATACCCCGCGCCCTGCGGATCGCGCGCGGGATCGAGCACCGTGAGGATGCGGTCGCGCTGGTACGGCGCGAGCGCGAACTGCCAGGCGAGCACCACCGCAACGAGCGCAGCGCACACGGCGATGAGCAAGTGCGCCCTACGCAGCCCAAACACGAGGAGCATGCCCACCCACGTGACAACGAGCAGCGTCGCGGAACCGAGATCGGGCTGGAGGAGCACGAGCCCGACGATCGCACCGGTGATCGCGGTACTCTCGAGCACCGTGCGCGCACGACCGAGGAACCGCGCACGGCGGCGGACGTAGGCGGCCTGGAGGAGGATGAGTCCGATCTTCACGAACTCTACCGGCTGGATGGTCCACGGGCCGATAGCGAACCACCCCTGTGTCCCACGCACGCGCACACCAAAAACGAGAACACCGATGAGGAGCCCGCCGACTGCAGCGAGAACGATGGGCCACCAGCGATCCCACGCGCGCCAATCAATCGCCGCCGCTCCCGTGAAGAGCAGGAGCCCGATGGCGAGGGCAATGACCTGCCGCGTGAGTGTCCCCATGACGACGGGCGTCTCCCGCAGCGCGAGTGACGCGAGTCCCACGAGACCAAACACCGCCGTCAGCGCAACGGCGGTGAGGAGGATTCCGTCTGCGTGGCGAAATGACCGCAAGAGGAGCATACTCGCTGCTAGAAAAAATCATGGGACTACGAGAAGCTAGGAGCTCGCAGCTAAAAGCTCACGAACGATTCCGGATCAAAGACGTCCACGAAGGGGTGTGCCTCAATGGTCTCCACGAGTCCCAGTGCATGGAACCACGATGCGGCGACGGTGCGCGCGGTTCCTGCGGGAAGTGCCGAGAGGAGGACGCGGCGCACGCCAACAATGGCACCGCGACGGCGCGCGAGCACGATGAGCTCGAGGTCACGCAGGCCGAACGCGCTCTCGTTCACCACGGTGATCTCGGCGCGACCGAGCGTCCCCGCAGTACCGGGAGCGCCGAGTTGGAGTGCTGCACCGGAGCGGAACTCCGCGCGCGCGGTCGTCACGTGCAGCCGCTCGTCCATGAACGACGTCACATCGCGCATCTCCCGATGCCCGATGCGATCCCACTGCGTCGCCGTGAAGGTGAGCGTCGCGCGTTGCGGGTGCGCGAACGACTCAATGCCGGAGCGCGTGAGCCAACGCTCGCGCCCGGGGAGGAGCACCGTCCGCACGGTCTCCGGCGCAGCACCCGCAACGGCGAACTCGTACGCAATGGTCGCCACGATGCGCGGGTTGGAGTTCACGACGCGCGCGGCGACGTCATAGCGCGCCTCACCCGCCGGCAAGAGGATCACCTCCGCGATTGTAATCGGCTTCGCCCACGCGCGGCGCACGAGGCCGTACCGGGGATTCTGCGGCGTCGTGAGTTCCATCCAGTGCCGCTCAAACGAAAGGTACTCGAGAAAGCCGTACTGAATCGTCCCGAAGATGACGTAGCCCCACGTCACCACGCAGAACACGAGGAGCGCAAGGACATGCGCCTTGCGGAGCTGGTCCTTATGTCTGAGGTACCACAGCCCGATCGTGAGCTGTCGTCCCGAAATGTTGTTCCCGCCAGGTTGGTACTCCTCCATAGGGTTCTCCTTCTGAGACCGTAGAAAAAGTGTACATCTTTGTCATTTCGACGAATCCGCGAGGAGAAATCTCACATGTTCCAATATATTGAGGCGTGTGAGATTTCTCCCTTCGGTCGAAATGACGCATTTTTCTACGGTCTCCTTCTAGGATACCGCGCTACGCCGCCAAAACAAAAGACCCATCCAAACATCGGATGGGTCTCTGGTGATACTGCGCTGCGTCGTCAACGCGAGTGACTCCGATCGCGCACCTCATGGACGGCGAGCACACCGTTCTCAGGTTGGATGTAGAAACACTCCACCGCGTCGGGTCGGAAGTGAAAACGCGCCGTGAGATCACGTGCGACTTCGACGAGATCACGGAGCTGACGCGCCATGCGCAGATCCGGTTCTTCGTCCGGGAAGCGCATCGCGTAGTGCACACAATCCTCGTGCGCCACGAGAACGATTCGGGTGATGCGGTGTCCCTCAATGATGAACGTGAGGTCATCGAGGAGTGCCTCGCGTACCTCTGGGGAGCGCGCGGAGCACTCGTGAATCGCACCCGGCCCACCTTCCGGTGTTTGCCGATCAGCGATGGTAATCCGGAGCACTTGGAGCACGGCGGCATCCGCCGTGATGTCGAACCGCCCGTCTGCACAGGCGTAGAAAATGGTCTGCGGCGCCGTCTGACGAAACGGGCTCGTACTCCGTGCCACGAGCGACCCCACCCGCGTTTCTGCGCGCGTTGTCCGGTGGTGACGCCTCGGGTAGACATCCACTGCCTGATCGTCGTGCCTGCTCTCTTGCAACGTTCCTGGTTGTACCGATGGCATGCGTGATCTCCTCAGCTCCCACTGCATTGTTTATGGAAGGAACAAAACAGAAACCGCGCGCCCTATGCGCACGGAGTGGCGACCCATCTGCGGGTGTCCTCTCTACCATTGCACGCTGCCTCGAATCGGTCAATGACCTCGTCATCCACATTCCACTTTTCCGCTTGCAGGAACGACAAGCAATGGTAGGATGAGTACATTGCAGCCCCACATACGCTGCGCTGTCCTATGCCCCAGAAGAAGCCCACCGCCAAGAAAACCGCCGAAAAGAAACCATCGCCCAAGCGCACCTCCGCGCAGAAGAGCGGGTACAGCGCACAGCAGATCACCGTGCTCGAAGGCCTGGACCCCGTGCGAAAGCGTCCGGGCATGTACATCGGCTCCACCGGCCCGAGCGGACTCCACCACCTCGTCTACGAAGTGGTGGATAACGGCATTGACGAGGCCATGGCTGGCCACGCCACGCGCGTGACGGTGCGCATGCTTCCGGAGGACACCATCCAGGTACTCGACAACGGCCGCGGTATCCCCGTGGACCCGCACCCCCAGTTCAAGACATCGGCACTTGAACTCGTCATGACGAAGCTCCACGCCGGCGGAAAATTCGGCGGTGGCGGCTACAAGGTCTCTGGCGGCCTCCACGGCGTTGGTGTCTCCGTCGTCAACGCGGTCTCTACACTCCTCCGCGCCGAGGTCATCCGCGAGAAGAAGCTCTGGATACAGGAGTACGTCATCGGTAAGCCGAAGGCGAAGGTCAAGGCCATCGGAAAAGCGCCCGTTGCCGGAACGGGCACCGCGATCACCTTTCACCCGGATGCCACGATCTTTGAGACCACGCAGTTTGATCTCCAGACCATCAAGGATCACCTGCGACGGCAGGCCTACCTCACGAAGGGTGTCCAGATCGTCATCCAAGACCTCCGCGCAGAGCCGGAGCTCGCGGCGGCGTTCACGCGCTCGGCGTTCGATCCAAAACCCGCTGCACGCATCCCGAGCACCCTGACGTACACGTTCTACTTCGAGGGCGGCATCACGGCGTTCGTTCGCCAACTCAACCACCCGAAGGAGGTGAGCCACGACATGATCTTCTCCGTGGAGAAGCAGCACGAGGGCATCAACGTGGAAGTCGCACTCCAGTACACGAAGGACATGAAGGAGCACGTCCAGTCGTACGCGAACAACATCGTCAACCACGATGGCGGGACGCACCTCGCGGGATTCCGCGCCGCGCTCACGCGTACGCTCAACGGGTACGCGCGTGCGAAGGGGCTCCTGAAGGAGAAAGATGAGAACCTCACGGGTGATGACATGCGCGAGGGCCTCACCGCAATCGTGAGCGTCAAGCTCGAGGAGCCGCAGTTTGAGGGGCAGACGAAGGCGAAGCTCGGGAACCCCGAAGCGCAACCGGCGGTTGCGACGGTGTTCGGTGATGCGTTCGCCGCCTTCCTCGAGGAGCACCCGCGCAATGCGGAGGCGATCTTCGCGCGGTGCGCACTCACCGCGCAGGCGCGAAAGGCCGCAAAAATCGCGCGCGACACCGTCCTGCGGAAAGGCGCGCTCGAGGGGCTCACGCTCCCCGGCAAGCTCGCGGATTGCTCATCACGCGACCCGGGGAACAGCGAGATCTTCATCGTGGAGGGCGACTCGGCTGGCGGGAGCGCGAAGTCCGGCCGCGACCGCGAGACGCAAGCCATCCTGCCGCTGCGTGGGAAGATCCTCAACGTCGAGCGCGCGCGACTGGACAAGATGCTCGCGAACAACGAGATCAAATCGCTCATCATCGCACTCGGGACGAACATCGGCGAGCAGTTTGAGCTCGCGAAGCTGCGGTACAACCGCGTCATCATCGCAACCGATGCGGACGTGGACGGCGCGCACATCCGCACGCTCCTCCTCACGTTGTTCTGGCGCTACTTCCCAGAGCTCATCACCACCGGTCACCTCTACATTGCCCAGCCACCGCTCTACAAGGTGACGGTTGGACGGGAGATGCGGTACGCGTACTCCGATGCCGAGCGCGATCGCATCCTCGGCGAACTCGGCAAGGCCAAGAAAGGTGCCGCGCAGCCCGAAGCGGAGACGGAGGAGGCCGAGGAGGACGTCACAACCACGCGAGAGTCGCGTGCCTCCATCCAGCGATACAAGGGCTTGGGCGAGATGAACCCGGAGCAGCTCTGGGAGACCACCATGGACCCGGAACGCCGCGTCCTCAAACAGGTGACCGTTGACGATGCACAGCGCGCGGACAACATCTTTGCTATACTCATGGGTGCGAGCGTTGAACCAAGAAAAAAATTCATTCAGACGCACGCGAAGGCGGTGCAGAACCTCGACATTTAACCGTCGAACCATCGCCCAGCATTGGTATGCAGTGCAGATCGGCCCCGCGCGCGGGGTTCGATACGCGCAACACCCGTGCACCCGCCATACTCCAGACGTGGGGATGGATGGTGCACAATCCGCAGCACCGTTCGGTGGAACGCTGACGAGCGCGACACGCGACGATGCCGCACCTCGCCTCCGGACTGACGAGTCCGCGAAGCACCCGGCGCCCCACCTCGTGGGGACCTCAAATAAACCTACCGAGCACTCCGCCACCCGCGGAGTGCTCGGTGCGTCACCTCCCCTAGTTGACAGCATTTCCCACGCAATGTACGGTAGGAGTGTCAGCCCCCGCCAGGGGTCTGTTTTAGAATCAGGTCGCGCTGGTACGCCTATGACAAAACTCAGTGCCTACCTCAAGGAATGTCGGCATGAGATCGGCAAGGTCATCTGGCCGAGCAAGAAGCAGCTCACGACGCACTCCATCCTCGTCATCGGTGTGTCGCTGTTCGTTGCCGCGTTCATTGGCGTCGCCGACTACGTTTTCACTGTACTCTTTGAGCAGTTCATTCGACTGCGCTAGCCCGGTCGCGCAACGCTCTCTATGGCTCGTCAAACAACTTCCGCCGGGCGCAGGTGGTACGCGGTGCACACGTACTCCGGATACGAGGAGAACGTCGCAGGAAACCTCCGTCAACGCATTGACTCCATGGGGATGGAGGACAAAATCTTCAACATCCTCATTCCCAAGGAGAAGAAGATCAAAATCAAGAACGGCAAGCGGCGTATCCTCGAGGAAAAAATCTTCCCGGGCTACGTGCTCGTCGAGATGGTGGTCACCGATGACTCCTGGTACGTCGTTCGCAATACGCCGAACGTCACGGGCTTCATCGGAACAGGAACCACACCGACACCGGTATCCGATGAGGAGATCAACGCACTGAAGCAGCGCATGGGTGTCGAGGAGCCCAAGTACAAGATTGACGTCACACTCAACTCCCCGGTCCGCATCACGGACGGCCCGTTCAAGGATTTTGAGGGGAAAGTGGATGACATTGACGAGGCGCGCGGCAAGGTGAAGGTGCTCGTCTCCATGTTCGGACGCGAGACACCAGTCGAACTCGACTTCCTCCAGATTAAGAAAATCTAGGTATGGCCAAAAAGATCAAGACATTCATCAAGCTCCAGATTCCGGCAGGCAAGGCGAATCCCGCGCCGCCGATTGGTCCGGCGCTCGGTCAGCACGGCGTTGCGATCCAGGAATTCTGCGCGGCGTTCAACGCGAAGACCGCAGACAAGAGCGGCGACATCATCCCGACAATCATCACCGTGTACGAGGATCGCTCGTTCTCGTTCATCATGAAGACCCCGCCCGCAGCGGAGCTCATCAAAAAGACGCTCAAGATCAAGAGCGGTTCCGGGAAGCCGCACAAGGAGAAGGTTGGCGCGCTCTCCGACGCACAACTCACGCAGATTGCCGAGACGAAACTCCCGGACCTCAACACGACCAACGTGGAGCAGGCGAAGAAGATCATCGCCGGTACTGCACGGCAGATGGGTGTCACCATCATCTCGTAGCATTGACTCATCAGTAACTTTGTGGGAGGTCCGATGACATCGGTCCGCTCGTACCACGACACCTCTATGGCACACGGCAAACGCTACCAGGCACGCACGAAGCTCGTTGACCGGACGAAGACATACCTCCCGCCCGAAGCGATCGCGCTCGTCCAGAAGACCTCCCTGTCGTCGTTCGACGGCGCGGTGGAGGCGCACGTCCGCCTCGGTATCGATCCCAAGAAGGGCGACCAGCAGGTCCGCACGACCGTCATCCTCCCGCACGGCACGGGGAAGACGAAGCGCATCGCGGTGTTCGTTGGTCCCGACAAGCAGCAGGAGGCCACGGACGCAGGCGCGGACCTCGTCGGCGGGAAGGAGCTCATCGAGGAGATTAAGTCAACGGGAAAGATCGCCTTCGACGTCGCGGTTGCAACGCCGGACATGATGAAGGACCTCGCGCAGATCGCGAAGCTCCTCGGCCCACGCGGGCTCATGCCGTCACCAAAGAACGGAACCGTCACCACGACGATCGCGCAAACGATCGAGAATCTCAAGGGTGGCATGGTCGCGTTCAAGAACGACGACACCGCGAACGTCCACCAAATCATCGGCCGTGTCTCGTGGGACGCGGTGAAACTCCAGGAGAACTTCGATGCGTTCATGGGTGCCATCCGCCGCGCGAAGCCGCCGTCCTCCAAAGGGACATTCGTGAAATCCGTGACACTTTGCCCCACGATGGGACCTGGCGTGCGCGTGCGTATCCCGTCCTGAACGACTTCCGTCTTTTATGCTCGGCGCGTTCCCCTCGCAGATGATCGAACAGATGCTCCGCGATGGCGGGGTCACGGGGTCTGACGCGTCGCGCGTGCAGCCATCATCGCTCGACCTCACGATCTCAGACGAGATCTACAAGATGAAGGGGGTCTTCCTCCCGCGCGTCGGCGAGGCCATCAACGATCTCCTCCGCGAGGGCTCGCTCTTCCCGTGGGACCTCGGCAAACCGCTCGAGTGCGGCGGCATCTACCTCGCGCGGCTCAACGAGACGCTCGCGCTCCGCGGGACGGTCTACGCGCGTGCGAACAACAAATCCTCCACGGGCCGCGTGAACCTCCAGGTGCGCCTCCTCGCGGACGGCGTGCCACGGTTCGACGCGCTCCCGCGCGGGTACCACGGCGCACTCTGGGTCCTCCTCATCCCGCGATCGTTCTCCATCAAGCTCAGCGCAGGCGACGCGCTCAACCAGATCCGTTTCTTCAACGCCGACACGACACTCTCGCGCGCGGAGCTCGAGGCACTCTACGATGAGGAGACACTCCTCCACACCGCGAATGGCATCCACATCTCCAAGGATCGCGTCGAGTTCGACGCGCGCGGCGGCATGACGCTCACCGTGGATCTCGACCAGCCGGTGATTGGCTACAAGTGCCGCCAGTCCTCGGGCATCATCCTGGACTTCCGCTCGCGCACCCATGATCCCAACGACTTCTTCGAGCCACTCCACAAACCCAAGAACGGACAGCTCATCCTGCGTCGCGACGAATTCTACATCCTCTCAACACTCGAGCACGTCCGCGTCCCGCCAACCTTCGCCTGCGAGATGGCGGCATACGATCCCTCCAAAGGCGAGTTCCGCTCGCACTACGCGGGCTTTGGCGACCCGGGATTTGGGTTTGGCAAAACCGGTGAAACCCCTGCAGCACCCATCGTCCTCGAGATGATCCTCCAGGACAACGATGTCATCCTGCGTCACGGCCAGCCGGTCTGCAAGGTGGTCTTCGAGCGCCTCGCCGCACCTGCGGACCGCCCGTATGGAACCGGAGAACTCCAGTCCCACTACACCCTCCAACGCGGCCCCCGCCTCTCCAAACATTTCCAAACGGAAGCAACGCGCGAATCCGCCAATCTCAACCTCGGCCCTCTCGCGATGACGCACCTCGTCACTGAGGCGTAGTGTGTCATTGCGAGGAGCGAGTCCGCGAGTGACGTGGCAATCCGGGTCATCACCGGACAAGGGGCGTACTGCTCTTGTCGGATTGGCGTGCGCCGATGACCGGGATTGCCACGTCGAGGACTCCTCGCAATGACACGATACTAGGAATCTCCCCATGCTCTCCGTCACGATCACCCGCATCGACACGTCCCTCCCCCTTCCGACCTACCAGACGGAGGGCGCGGTGGCGTTTGATCTCGCGCCGCGCGTGGATGCAACGATCGCGCCCGGTGCCGTGGCGTACGTCCCCGCAAACCTCATCGTCGCAGTGCCCGCCGGCTACGCGCTCCTCATTGCAGGACGCTCGTCGCTCCACAAGAAGGGACTCGTCCTCGCGAACCAGCTCGGCATCGTGGACGAGGACTACTGCGGCCCGGACGATGAACTCCTCCTCGCGCTGCGCAACATTACAGACCAACCGGTGATGGTCGAACGCGGCCAGCGCCTTGCACAGGGCTTCTTCACACCCACCTCCCGCGCAGTGTGGATCGAAATCGCGCAAAAAGATGTCATCGCAAAGACCCGCGGCGGCTGGGGCAGTACGGGGGCGTAAATTCTTATCCCCTCCCTCTCCGCGTACTCGGGGAGAGGGAGGGTGAGGGAGGGAGAGGTGGTATGTACTCTCCGAAATGAACAAGGCCTCCGGCATAATGCCGGAGGCCTCTCGTGTGCGCTAGTCCTCCGTCGCGCGACGCACCATCTTGTCCACGGTGCCCGCAACATACGGGCTGCCATAGCGCGCAGCGATCTGCGCGCGAATCGCGTCGCTCTTCCCGACCTTCGCCGCGTACGCGACGCAGGCCTCGTCGTTGCAGAGCGCGTCCTCCACCTCCTCACGAAACTGGTCGAACATGATGCGCACGCTCGCGAATTCGTCCGCCCAGCCCCAAAGATTCTCGTACTGGGTAACGAAAACCTCGTACCCGAGCCGACGCGCGATGGAGCTGGGATCGTTCTTCCCGATCCGGTACTGCTGCACGGCACGAATCGTGTACCCCACCACCTCGCTCGCGCGGAAAAACCGGCCATTGCGACTCACGAGATCGCCGCTCAGCGCGTAATCCCGCTCAAGGCGTTCCGCGAGCCGGATCGGCATCGGTTTGATGATGCCCTCGCGCATTGCGTCATCTTCCATCTGCTGAAGTGCTGGACCGATCACCGAATGTCGCTTGAGCGGCTCCGGTGCATCCCATCCCTGCACACCTTCTCCGTTGTCATGGATGAGCGCGCAGCGGAGCAGCAGCACCTCATCGAGTCCACGCGGGCTTCCGTACTCCATTTCGAGATCGAAGAGGTCACGAACGATCATCAACTGCTGGATCGTGTGCTCACAGACGGTCTCGATCCCATCCGTGTAGTACCCCTTCCATCGCCGCACCCGACTCATACCCGCCGTGATGCAATCCAGGTGATCCTGGTACCTCGCGAACACTCCAAAACTGCTGCTGTTCGACATGACTCTCCCCTCCTCCAGAGGTTGTGGCGCGCGTGAGCGCAGTGGAAAAAGAGCTACCTCCTCACGATACACACCCACGCCGCGCCATCAAGTACCACTCGCCTCGCGCTCGCCGGAGTGATACGATGAGACCCAGTCCGTATGCCGCACTCCCCCCTCGCGCACGTCACCCGCCCCCTCCCGGGAGGCGGCATGGTGCTCGTACTCAATACCGGTGCGCACATCCCGCCGGAGGCAGAAGCGATGCTCCAGGCACTCCACTCGCGCTCGATCGGCGGTGTCGCCGAGCACCTCGAGAAGCTCCGCGAGAAAGGCGCGGAGGAGTTCATGGCGAAGTTCTACGTTGGCTACGGACACAAGTCCATCGGCGATTGCGGGAGCATCACGATGTTCATCGAGGGCGTCTCCATGCTCGCCGCGAAAGCCATCCAGGACTGGCCACTCTACAGCGGCCAGGAGTCCTCCACGCGGTACATTGATTTCTCGCGACAAGCGTTCGTAAATCCCACCGGTACCGCATCGGGGAACGCTATCCTCGAGGCGTGGCGCGCCTTCTACCTCACCGCACTCCCGCGCCTCTGCGACCACCTCACGGAACAGTTCCCGCGCGACGAAGGAGAGAAGGAAACCATCTACCGCAAAGCAATCAGCGCGCGCGCGTTCGATATTCTCCGCGGATTCCTCCCCACCGGCGCCACGACGAACCTTGCCTGGCACTCGAACCTCCGACAAGCGGCGGACAAACTCGCACTGCTCCGACACCACCCGCTCGCGGAAGTCCAAACCATCGCCTCCGCACTCGAGGATGCCCTCCTCGAGGCGTTCCCGAGCTCGTTCACGTCCAAACGGTACGACGCGAGCGAGCAGTACAACGCTGCGTGGATGCGCGAGGAGTACCTCTTTGACCACGAGCCGTACGACGGTGTCGTCCTCCTCCAGGATACGATCGATCGTCCCCTCCTCGCGCGCTCCCGTGCGGTGCTCGAGCGTCGCCCGCCAAAAACCGAGCTCCCCCGACACCTCGCGGAGTGCGGCGCCATGCAGTTTGGATTCATGCTCGATTTCGGTTCATTTCGAGATATTCAGCGCCACCGCGCCGTCGTCCAGCGCATGCCGCTCGTGACCATGCGTCACGGATTCCACCCGTGGTACCTCGACGCACTCCCCATAGATCTCCGCGCCACCGCGACGCACCTCCTCACAACCCAGGAGCAGGCCATCACCGCACTCGATGTCCCACAGGAAATTGCCCAGTACTACATCGCCATGGGGTACGCGCTCCCCAATCGCCTCACGGGAACACTCCCCGCGCTCGTCTACCTCGCAGAGCTCCGCGCGACGCGCTTCGTCCACCCCACCCTTGCATCGGTCGCCGGTGCGCTCGCGGGAATCCTCGCGCGCACCTTCGCGGACGAGGGGCTCGTCCTCCACCTCGACGATGACCCGGGGCGATTCGACGTGCGGCGCGGTGAGCATGATATCATTGCAAGAGAGCACACACCGTCTACTGGATAGCACCACTCTATGTTTGTCATCGCCGACGGCATTGACGGTTCGGGGAAGGGCACGATCATCCAAGCCCTCGTGGAGCGACGTCGGAAGAACGGCGACCGCATCCTTGACGTCCGCGAGTTCGCGCGCACGGAGCACCGCCTGCCAGAGCCGGAGGAGCTCTCTCCCTACAACGTCCTCGTGTCCGGTGAACCGACGTACGCCTGGATCGGCGCGGCTATCCGCCACGAGCTCGTGCGCGTCCACGATCGCGTGTACAGCGCGCGCTGCACCGCGGAGGCCTTCGCGCTCGATCGGCTCATCCTCTACCGCCGGGTGCTCCTCCCGGCCCTCGTGCGCGGGATGGACATCTACCAGGAGCGCAGCGTCACCTCGTCGCTCGTCTACCAGCTGATCCAGGACACCGACGCACGCGATGCGCTCACCGTGGAGGAACTCTGCGCGCTCGATGGCAACCGCATCGCGCTCGAACACCCGCCGGATGTCCTCCTCCTCCTGAGCGTGGACCCCACGCGCGCGCTCCGTCGCCTCGAGCTCCGCATCGAAAAGCAGGACGAGGCGATCTTCGAACAACTATCCACCCTCGAGCGGCTCCACGAGCAGTTCCACTCCCCCGCGTTCACCCGCACGCTCGCGTCCTTCGGCTGGCACATCGCGTCCGTGGATGCGAACGGCGCCGTGGAGGACGCCGTCGCTGGCGCGGCACTGCGCGTGGACGCCGCCTTCACCGCGCGCTCCATCCCCACATGAAACACCCACCCTCTCTCACCGTCATCGTCGGCTGCATGTTCTCCGGCAAGAGCGAGGAGCTCCTCCGGCGCATGAAGCGTGCGGACATCGCGCGCCTGCGCGTCCTCCTCGTGAAGCCAACACTCGACACCCGCGGCGCGACGGAGCAGGTCTGCTCGCGCGACGGACGGTGCATGGACGCGGTGAGTGTACACGCGGCAACGGACATCAGCCGCGCGGCGGAGCACTACGACGTTATCGGCATTGACGAGGCGCAATTCTTTGACGCGGGCATCATTGCCGTCGTCCAGGAACTCTACGCAGCCGGCAAGCGTATCGTTGTCGCCGGACTCGATACCGACCACCGTAACGACCCGTTCGGTTCCATGCACGTCCTCCTGTGCATCCCCGAGGCATCCGTCGTGAAGCTCAGTGCGATCTGCATGCGCTGCCAGTCCAAAGCGACGCGCACGTTCCGAAAGTCCACCTCACAGGCGCAGGTGGAGATCGGCGACGCGAACGCGTACGAGGCACTCTGCTACGCCTGCTACGGCCCCGCGTGCGCGGAGCGTGACGCGATGCCCACCCTTGAACGCGCGAGCGTGCCCGCTACGGTGTAAGGATGCATATGCAGCTCGAAACAATCATCGGCCTCGAATGTCACATCCAGCTCAAGACGCAGACAAAAATGTTCTGCGGGTGTTCCAATCGCGGTGAGTACGAGCCGCCGAACACGACGATCTGTCCCATCTGCACTGGCCACCCGGGCACGCTGCCGGTCATCAACCGCGCTGCGGTGGAATCCGCAACGCGCATGGCGCTCGCGATCGGCTGCACGATCAACGAGCACCTCAAGTGGGATCGCAAGAGCTACTTCTACCCCGACCTCCCGAAGGGATACCAAATCTCGCAGTACGATCTCCCCATCGGCATCCACGGCACGCTGGACATTCCCGAAGTGCCCTCCCCCTCTTCTCGAGGGGGAACTGGAGGGGGTGCTGCAACGATCCGCATCAACCGCCTCCACCTCGAGGAAGATGCCGCGAAGAACACGCACTCGCGGGATCGACACTGGACGCTCGTGGACTACAACCGCGCCGGCACCCCGCTCATGGAGATCGTCACCGAGGCGGACTTCCGCACGCCGCAGCAGGCGAAGCGCTACCTCCAGGAACTCCAGATGATCGCGCGCTACCTCAACGTCTCGGATGCCGACATGGAGAAGGGGCACCTCCGCTGCGACGCGAACATCTCGCTGCGCCCGATGGGCGAGGAGCGACTCTGGCCGAAGACCGAGGTGAAGAACGTCAACTCGTTCAAGCACGTCGAGCGATGCCTCGAGTACGAGATCAAACGCCAGACCAAGCTCTGGCAAACGAATACGCCGCCAGCGGCAAGCACGACGCGCGGCTGGAACGAGGCAAAGCAGGTGACCGTCGAGCAGCGCTGGAAAGAAGGCGAGGGCGACTACCGCTACTTCCCGGAACCGGATCTGCCTCCCGTGCACGCAGGCCCTGGAATGCCCATTGATCCGGAGGTACTCCGGGGAACACTGCCGGAACTCCCCGCAGCGCGCCGCGCGCGCTTCGTCGAGCAACTCAAAATCACTCCCACGGATGTCCTCCAGCTCACGGAGGACCCCGTGATCGCAACCTTCACCGAGCAGGTCTTCTCCGAGCTCCAGCAGTGGTGCGCGGATACCGCAGAGGATGACGCGCAGTGTGAAGTGCTCACCCTGAAGGCCGGAAAAACCGTGAGCGGATGGATCGCATCCAAGATGATCGGCATCCTCAACGCGCGGCAAATCACGTTTGGCGACGCGAAGGTGACACCGGAGAATTTCGCAGAGCTCCTCCAGCTCTTCCTCACGCGCCGCGTGAACTCCACGATCGCTACACAGATACTCGAACAGATGATCGTCGTCGGCGGCGAACCGCACACGCTCCTCGAAGAGATGGGCACCGCACAGGTCTCCGACACGGACGCACTCGCCTCCGCAGTAGATGCCGCCATCGCCGAAAACCCCGCATCCGTCGCAGACTACAAATCCGGCAAAATCAACGCGATCCAGTTCCTCCTCGGACAGGTCATGAAGGCCACCAAGGGCACCGCGGATCCAGCGGTGGTCAAGGAACTCCTGGAGGAACGTCTCCGGTAGCACGAACGATCGTCGAGAACAGCACCGACAAAAGTCGGTGCTGTTCTCTATCCTTGGGGTTGACCCCCTCGCAGCTGCATCCTCACAGCCCTCTCTCGTCATTTCGACCGACCGAACCCAAAAAAACCCCGTCATTTCGACCGAGTCCGCGAGTGGAGAAATCTCGTTGAGCAGTAGGATGTTGCTTGTACTGTTGGATGAGATTTCTCCACTCCCTCGAGGACTCAGTCGGTCGAAATGACGGAAGGGGGAGGATTGCGGACTCGCTTCGGTCGAAATGATGGAGGACAGAGGTCGGTGCTATTCATTTTGGCTCAACACAGACAAAAAATGAATATTCGATTGACAAAACTACTGCTTTCTGCTAGGATTTATTGTTCGGCGTGGATGCTGAACGGTCCAAAAACGGACCCACCGCACAGGAGAAAAACCATGGCTCAAGAGCCACAACCGTGTAGGAAGTGCTCACAGGCGAAAGGAGCGGTTGGACACGACGTCACGTGCTGGTTCGCGTTCCAGGTGGAGCTCATCCAGCTGCGGCCGAAGGTCGCTGCGGTCGTGGATGACGTGCGTGCCCCGCTGTATCTCGGGGACGATCTCCGCGGCATCTTCGATGCATGGACCGATCGTATCCGAGCAACCCATCCCCGTCATTTCGGGGCGCTCGACCAGCTCGTGGCGACGCGAATCGCACGCGCGCTCGGATTCATTGACCAGCAAGTCGAGCGCCATCGCGCGTCGCGACCGAAGCTCGTCATCGTCAGCAACGCGACGCGTGCCGCGTAGTGCCCCATCCCGCCAGAACGAGAACCCCCGCACCACACGTGCGGGGGTTCTTCTCATCATCGGAGCGCTGCGCTCTCGCGTATTGCAGATGCGACCACTGCACGCGCGGCATCGGCATCATTGCACCACCGGATGCGCGCGTCCTTCCCAAACCAGGTGAGCTGCCGACGCGCATAGGAGTAGAGCGCGCTGTTGATACGCTGCGCGAGCGCCTCCTGGGTATCGCGCTCCCCCGAGGGCTGTGCCAGCCATGCCGAGACCTGTCGGTAGACGACGCCGCGGAGCGACTCGGTATCCGCACCGTACCGATCCACGAGACCGCGCACCTCATCCACGACGCCCCGCTCGAACATTGCGCGCGTCCGCTGTGCGATACGCTCCCGCAGGATCGTACGATCAACCGCGAGTCCGATCTGTACGAAGTCAAACATTGGCTCCCCTACTCCGCGCGCCTGTGCGAGCGGTGCGCCCGTCTGCTCAACGGTCTCAATCGCGCGGATCACCCGACGCTTGTTCACAACGTCCACGACGGCGGCCGCATGGGGGTCCCGCGCATGGAGCACCTCACGGAGCTGTTCAAGCGACATCGCCGCAAGCTCCTCGCGCCGTTTTGGATCCGCCGCCACACGCGCGCAATCAAAATTGTCCACGAGCGCACGGATGTAGAGCATAGTCCCGCCCACAACGATCGGCACCTTCCCCCGCGCCGCGATGTCTCGGATGCACCGCTCCGCGTCCTCCTTGAACTCCGCCACCGAGTACCGCTCATCAGGGTTACGGATGTCCAGGAGGTGGTGAGGGGGAGCTGGAGGGGGTGGGTTGCTCTCTGTCAGCTTCGCCGTCCCAATATCCATCTCACGGTAGATCGTCCGCGAGTCCGCGCAGATGATCTCGCCGCCAAACTCCCGCGCGAGCGCAACCGCGAGATCGGATTTCCCGGATCCCGTTGCGCCAACAATCACGACCACCGTTGGTTTGACGTGCTGCATACATGGATGGTAGTGTAGCAGGAGTAGCACCTTTTGGAAAAAATGAGGAAGGAGTGACCATGCTCGAGATCATCACGGGTGGTTGCAGCAGCGAGTACCCGACTCCCGACGAGAACGGTATCGTCAGCACCATCGCCTGCATCATCTGAAGGGCGCGAACGACCCCGACCCGCATTGCGGGTCGGGGTCATCTCTTGCAACGCCGCCCACCTCAGGACGATGAACGTTTCCGAACAAACTTCTTGGCGCTCCCCGCATACCCCTTCGCCGCACGCATGCGCGCGGCCTGTCCGGCTACGGTTCCGCCGACGGGACCGTGCTGTTTTTTTCGGCGTTCTTCTGCACGCCGCTCTGCTTTTGTACTGTCGTTTGCCATACGAAAACTGTCACCCCCCATGTCATTGCGAGGCACGAGTCCATGTGTAACCTCTGCGAAGGAGTGTCATTGCGAGCCGAATCCGGGAGGCGTGGCAATCTGGGTCATAGAGAGTACATGGCTTTCACCTTTGTGCTAGTATGACCGGGATTGCCGCGTCGGGGACTCCTCGCAATGACAGAAAGTCGCGGACTCCCTCGCAATGACACGGTTGCTGGCGGAAAACCAAAACCAAAATCCAAAAATAAAATCTACACGAGGGCTCAACACGCGAACCGCAGCCGCGAAGTCCCATCCGCATTCCTAGGGCGATGGAGATCCAAGCTCAGCTCAGCCGAGTGCCCGCTCGCACTCACGCACGGCAAGCCGGACGCTGTACTCGGGTCAATGACACCAAAGAGCCACGACCGGGTACCACCTGATTGCGTGAGGTAATCCAGTGGTTCCCCCGTCTTCTCATGGTGCTGCGCAAACAGGGTGAGGTACGCAGAGAGGGGTGGGAGGGGGTAGCGGTGGGTGACTGCGTCTATCTGGGACTTTTTTGCGATGGTCTCCGTGGTGTTGGGGATGATTCTGCTGTGTGGTGGGTTCTTCTCCCACTTCATGACGTGGAGAGTGGGGGGAGGGGTTTCGTTTGTTTCTCCTGTGATGATTGCCGGACGTGGGAGCGTGGGGTAGAGGGAGGTGAGGTATTGGAGCCAGTTATCTGTGTCAAAGGGGACGGGGATGTAGTTGGTGTCTGTTGAGGGAAGCTCGTTCCGCGTGAGGTCTTGGAGCGTGAGGTCGCGGAGTTGGTTGAGGAGGGTGTCGAGGGTGGGTGGAACGTTTTGACGATCCCAGAACTTGATGTTCTTCTCTCGGATGAGCCGGTCCAAGAGCACGCGGGTGAGGGTGCGAGGAATACCACCCCCGTAAGATCTCCCTCTAGAAGAGGGGGAGAGATCGGAGTCGGAGATTTCTTCGGGGGTGAGCGTTTCCCTGCGGGGTGGAGCAACAATCACGGGGAAGTCCACGTCGCCGCGTTCGAGGGAGGCGGCGATGTCTGCAATGCGGTCTTCTGAGAGATGGAGGGTGTTCCGATCAATGGTGAAGGCGGGGTCGTTGTACTGTTGTTGGAAGAATGCTTCTTGGTATTGAATGAGGAACTCAATGGGATCAGGAGATGTTTCAATACCAGGAAAGGCGGATTTGAGCTCTTCGCTCTTGTTTTGGATGAGGGATTCGTGGAGGAGGGGGTTCAGGGTGTCTTTCCAGGATTCGTACGGGAGGTGA
>JAUSKG010000028.1 GCA_030647005.1 bacterium | reverse complement strand
ACCGTGCAATCGCGCGGTGGCCGGCGCGGTGGCCGCGCATATGTGCGACAACGCGCGCGAGCTCGCGGGCGTTCACCGGATCGTTCGGATCGGTGATGATCTCCTGCTTCTGCGGAGGCATGGGAGCTCCTTTCTGGGATGTTGCAGCGTGTTGCTGTATTGTGCAATGAACGGTCAGAATCATCCTGACCATGTACCGTACCGTATGAACAAATCGCTGTCAAGCAAATACCGCTAGCTGACGATGCAACGATGCAGAGAGCACGCCAATGCCGATGATGGCGATGATGAGGAGTTCCATAGTGCGTCCATTCTAGCGCGCTGCGGTGCGCAACGCGAATAGGAAAACCCGATCCGTGTGACGGATCGGGTTCGCGGCCTCGCGTGCCTACGCTCCGGTGTGCTGGAGCGCAACGAGGCGGTGGTAGAGGCCGTTCTTCCGCTGGAGCTGAGCGTGGGAACCGACTTCGGCGAGCGTTCCGTCCTGGATGACGAAGATGCGGTCGGCATGGCGGATGGTCGAGAGGCGGTGCGCGATGATGATGATCGTCGTCGTTCCCTTGAGGCGAACGAGTGACTCCTGGACAACGCGCTCGTTCTCCACGTCGAGCGCGGACGTCGCCTCATCAAAGATGAGGATCTTCGGCTTGCCGACGATCGCGCGGGCGATGCACATACGCTGGCGCTGGCCGCCCGAGAGGTGCACGCCCTGCTCGCCCACCTCGGTCTCGTACTGCTTGGTGAGCTGCAGGATGAACTCGTGCGCGCCGGCGAGGAGCGCCGCCTCCCGCACCTCGGCATCCGTCGCATCCGGTTTCCCGAAGCGGATGTTCTCGGCGACGGTCATGCTGAAGACCTGGCCCTCCTGCGGGACGTAGCCGATCTGAGAACGGACGTGCTTGCGATCGAGTGCGCGGAGGTTATGTCCATCCATGAGGACGCTGCCATCCGTCACATCGTGGTGACGGAGGATGAGCTGGACGATCGTGGACTTTCCAGCACCGGAAGGCCCAACGAACGCCACGGTCTCGCCTGGCGTGATCGCGAACGAGAGATCGTGGAGTGCGTGGTGCAGCGCATCGGGGTACGCGAACCCGACGTGGTCGAACGTGACAGTGCCGGTGAGCGACGCGCGTGCGGCGTCCGTGGCATCGGTGATGTCCGGTGCCGTCGCGAGGAACTCCGCGTACCGCGCGATGCCCTCGTACGCATCGGCCACGCGGCCGAAGAGGTGGATCCCGTTGAAGAGCGACTTGTACGCGAGCTGCGCGTACGTCACGAGGAGCACGACATCGCCGATCGTGAGCGCGCCGCCGTACGCGCGCCACGTCGCAACCGCGAGCACGAGCGTCTGGCCGACGATCGTCCCGATGAACGACCGCGCGAGCGCGTAGCGCGTCTCCTCCCGAATCTGCTTGCGGCTGAGCGCGACGATGCGCTCCTGAATGTCGCGGTAGCGTGTGAGGACGGTATCCTCGCGCGCGAACGACTGCACGATGCGCATGTTCCAGATCGCCTCGGTGAAGATCGCCCACGACCGCTCGTAGAGTCCGTAGCGTTCGCTCCGCCACGCGTAGACCGTTCGCTGCTGACGGTACGCGAGCCAGAAGATCGGCGGGATGGATGCGGCGAAGATCGCCGCGATGCGCCAGTCCACCCAACACATCGCGCCCACGGAGAGGACAACCGAACACAGCGTGGGGAGCGTCTGCCAGGTGACATCGTGGAGGAGCATGATGAGCTTCTCGCAGCCGCGATCAATGCGCGAGACCGTCGTTCCGGCCTGCTCGCGTTCGTGGTACGTCATCGGGAGCATGAGCGCGTGGCGCGTTCCCTGCACATGCGTCGCCCCATCGCGATCGAAGAGGAAGCGCAGCATGAGCCGCTCGATGACGAGATCGAGCTGCGAGATCACGAACAGCGTCGCCATCGTTCCAAGGATGATCCCGTGGAGCGCGGAGATGGCCTGGCCTCCCGATGCGACGTGCGTATCAATGAACACCTTCGTGAGATAGGGAATCGCGAGCTTGATCGTCTCGTACCCGCACGCTGCCGCGGCGATGCCGATGATCATCCGTTGCTGCGCCTCGATGAGCTTCCAGACAGTGGCGATAAATCGCACAGTGCTCTCCTTGTTGTCAAAGAACCAAAACGCCCCGCCACATGCGTGGCAGGGCGCTCCATTCGTGCGATGCTACGCCGTTTCCGGCGAACACGAACCGAACACTCCGCCACCCATCCACGCTGCATACGCGCAGCCACAACCACGCATCGCCGTCACCGACACGCGAGTGCGCGCCGCGGCCATGCCGAGCTTCCGATAGGTGATGATGTTCTGCATACGTATTGACATTGCCGCTGCTTGTTCGCAGCATTTCCTACTGTAGCACAGGGATTTTTTCCTGTCAAACGACTTGGCTTGACAGAACCATTTTCCTGTGCTATCGTTCTGGTAGTTCGTTTTCAAGTTTTCCAACAGTCCCGCGATACTGCGGGATGCCATAGGAGAAGGGAGTACTG
Source organism: bacterium (assembly GCA_030647005.1). Taxonomy (NCBI): domain Bacteria; species bacterium. Next base: position 14,611 of record JAUSKG010000028.1, on the reverse strand, counting down.
CATGAAACGATGGATGTTCCCGCTACTCGCACTCGCCGCAGGTGCGACGGGATGTGCTGCGCATCGCCACGAACCATTCGATATGCTTGCCACGAACCTCGCGACTACACTGGGTGTCCCATCCGACATGGTAGCGCGTACCCTCGAAGAGTGTCGGGTGGCCAATGGCGCACCTGCGTCTCCAACATCACCCGCAGAGACCATCGCGCTCATCGAGTCGCACAAGCACTGCATTCGACAACACGTCGGCACAACCAACCAGCCGCTCGCGCTCGAGCAACTCCTCCATGCGGTCGCAAACCATGCGGGCATCGAGCCATCGTATGTAACCGCACTCGCGCAGGAGGTTGTTGAGGCCCACCTCGCGTACCGCGCAACCCTCTACGATGGTGGGTCCCAAGACGCCATCATCGTGCAGGACGCGCTGCGGGACATGATCCTCCTGAAAATGGAGCAAATTCGCCTCCACTACGCCCTCCCGCACCCCGCGCCGCCGAACGAGGTACACGACCTCTAGTCGCCGCGCCGCAGACCGCGCCACGAAACGAGCGGCCCACCACCACGGTGGGCCGCTTGACATGTGGCGGGCGGTACGGGTACGATTGCGATGCTCTTTCACAGTCGCATTCCGCCGCCTCGGTGCAATGATGCACCTCCAGCGGTGTGCGAGCGACTCTCGGAGCGAGGAGGCAGCATGAGCAAGCATGAGCAACCGACACTCCCGCAGGTCCAGTGGCTCTTGGAGCGGGCGAACGCAAAGGAGGACCCCATCACGCGTGAGGATGTCCAGCGGTTTGGACGGCACCCGCACGGGCCGATCCTGCCGGACACGTTCGTGCGGGGCAAGCGCCTGCCCGAGCGCTACGGAACGTGGCACAACGGCGAGCAGATGTCACCGCAGCGCGAGCCGTATGCGTATGACCTCGCGGTTGCACCGTCCGGCGAGCTCTGGGTCGCCACGGTCATCGAGGGTGATGCCGTGCTCGTGAACCACGGTGCTCCCCACTTCGAAGACGTGGCGAGCACCGTCTGGCTCGGCGACGCGTTCGATGACGAAACCGCATGCTACCTCGCACCACGAATCGTAGGGTTCAAGCCGGATGGCGTTCCGGTGAGCGTCATCGAATCCGTCATCCCCGACACGAGCCATGCGTACCCGTCCAAAACGCTCCTCTTCGTCGCAGAGAAGCGCGTGCTCGAGGGCGCGTTCCCCAAGCAACGCCTCAAGCGGGTGTACCTTTCGCCACAGGGACACATCATCACGATGACCGAGGTTGGTGGAGCGATATGCGTGTACCGGGACGGCGTCGAGTGCTGCCGAGACACCGAGGACTACAGCGGTGCATGGGTGTTCGATGACAATGTGCTGGTCATCACGCCGTTCGGGGAGGGATCGCTTTTCCGGATGTTGTTCAACGAACGTCGCTACCTCATCGTAGCGTCGCGGATCCGCTACGAGCCGTCGCGGCAAATCGTCAACGTGCGCGGGAAGACCGACGACTTCACCTGCACGATCGTCACCAAGCAGCGCGGCGAACGATGCGGAGTCGTGACGCACGAACGCTACACGCTCGGATCTCACGCACCGGAGAGAATCAGCGTGCGTGCGCTCGGGACCGCTGCGTACGTCGGCCACGAAACCGAGCTCCCGAACGGACAGTGGTGCTACGTGGGGATGACCGCGCGTGACAATCTCCAGTGCATGGTCGTCGAAGGATTTTCGGGTCCCGGCTTCGACCGCGTGAGCAACGCGTTCATTGACAACGGCAAGCCGTACTACTACGGCATCATCGGACGGCACCTCTGCCTCATGGAGATTCCGCAACCCGCATGAGTCCGCGTCAGCGAGCGGCCCACCCTTCCGGTGGGCCGCTCTTCATTTTCCATGCTACGATGAAGCACTATGGCAACCGCGCGTGTGCTCTCGGCGACGGTCGTTGGTCTTGATGGCGTACCAGTGGAAGTGGAGGCCGATGTGGGGCCCGGGCTCCCGCAGTGTATGATCGTCGGGCTGCCGGATGCGGCGGTGCGGGAATCGCGCGATCGGGTGCGCGCGGCGATCCGCAACTGCAAAGTGTCGTTCCCGCGCACGCGCGTGACCATCAACCTCGCGCCGGCCGACCTCAAGAAGGAGGGGCCCGCATTTGATCTCCCCATCGCCGCAGCGATCATGCTCGCGAGCGGGCGCGTGGAATTTGAACGCGAGGACGGCGAGACGGGTGCGAGCTACGACGTGCCACCGCTCCGCGAGCGGACGCTCTTCATCGGCGAGCTCGCGCTCGACGGCTCGCTGCGTCCCGTCACGGGCATACTCGCCATTGCGCTCGCGGCACGCCGCCTCGGCATCGAGACGATTGTCCTGCCGCTGGGCAACGCGGAGGAAGCGGCGGCGATCTCCGGCCTACGGCTCCTCGCGGCCGAGCACCTCACGCAGGTTATCCCGCACATCCTCGGCCAGGAGCAGCTGCCCGTGTACGTGCGGAGCACGCCGCCACCGCACGCCGATGCCGACGAGCTCCAGCAGAACGACTTCGCGTACATCCACGGATTGCACAGCGCCAAGCGCACACTCGAGATCGCCGCGGCGGGCGGACACAACCTCCTCTTCATCGGTCCGCCGGGGACGGGGAAGTCCCTGCTCGCGAAAGCCGTCCCCACCATCCTGCCACCGATGTCCGAGGACGAGGCACTCGCCGTCACCATGGCGCACTCGGTCGTTGGTCTCACGCCGTCGCGCGGTGGCCTCATGGCCGAGCGGCCGTTCCGCAGCCCGCACCACTCGGCGTCGGATGTCGCGATCATCGGCGGTGGCGCACACCCGAAGCCCGGCGAGGTGACGCTCGCGCACCACGGCGTCCTCTTCCTCGATGAGTTCCCGGAGTTCAAGCGCGGCGTCCTCGAGGCGCTGCGCCAGCCACTGGAAGACGGCGTGGTGACGGTCTCGCGCGCGGCCGGATCGTGCACGTTCCCCGCACAGTTCATGCTCATCGCGGCGCAGAACCCGTGCCCGTGCGGATTCTGGCGCGACAGCCAGCAGCAGTGTATCTGCGCGCCGTCCCAAGTCCTCCGCTACCAGCAGCGGGTCTCCGGCCCCATGCTCGATCGCATTGACCTCGTCGTCCCCGTCCCGCGCCAGCCGTCCGAGGTGCTCCTCACCGCGCCGCAGGAAGAACCTTCCTCCGCGGTGCGCGGCCGCGTCTGCGCCGCGCGCGATCGCCAGCGCGCACGCGGCGAGGCGCTCGGCATCGCCACGCTCAACGCGCGCCTCTCCGCGCACGAGCTCCGCGCGGTCGCCGTCATCAACGGTGAAGCGCGCACCACCCTCCTGCGCGCCGCCGACCGCTACCACCTCTCCTCCCGCGCCACCCTCCGCACGCTCCGCGTCGCCCGCACCATCGCCGACCTCGCCGGTGCGCCCGACATCACCACTACCCACATCTCCGAAGCCCTCTCCTACCGCCCAAAAGAACAACAGCCGGCGTGAGACACGCAATGGAAAGCCCCCGACACCGTGAGGTGTCGGGGGTTCTTGTTCCTGTCGTTTCAGTTCACATCACACACCCGACGGAGCTCCTCGATGGTGCGCTGGAGTCCAGCGATACCGTCGCGCTTCACCGGATCGAGGTAATGCTGCGGAACAAGGTCCGCATTGTCGGTCTCGATCGCCTCCGCGATCGCGATGAGGCGCTGGAGCTCGTACGCGCGGGGTTCCGCATCGAAAAGCGTATCCTTCCGCACGACGGCATGCAGGTTGGGCGAGGTGATGGGCCAGGTTTCTTCTTCTCGTGCGAGCCGCTTTGCGCGCTGGAGCGCACGAGCGATTTGCGCTCCGGTCTTCCCGATGAAACGCTTGAGGAGCTGGTCCGGGAAGTTGGGGAGGAATCCATCAGCGAACTCGTACCCCTGGTTCCGCGTGAGGAGCGCGACCTGGACTCTGAGGATCTCCATGATGCGCGCAGGTTCGGTCTCCGGGAAGAGCGGGATCATGCGCTCGGCGCGTCCCGGCCGCTTCACGTCCGGCACGAGCTTGTCGGGCCGACACGTGTCGAGCAGCCAGAGGATCTTCCCACGGTACGCGGGATCGCCCATGAGCTTGAGCTGCTCGACGAGGACAAGCTTCGAAACCTCATGGACGTTCTGCCCCGTTCGCTGCCCAAGCGCGGCATCGGCCTCCTGGACGATGACGATGATCTGACCGGCGGAGGTGAGCGCGGTGGCGATCCGTCCCCACGCTTTCTCCGATTCACCGTAGCCGGAGGACTTGAAGGGCTTGAGCACCGCCACCGTGACGCCGGCCGTTCCGGCAAATCCCGTGAGGAGGTGCGTCTTGCCCACGCCGTTCTGCCCACCCACGATGATGCCGGAGGGGATGTCGCGGTCACCGCGCGCGAGCGCGGCGGCGAGCGTGCGAAGCTCGGCAACGGCGAGTGCGTGCCCGCCCACATCGTCGAGCGTCCAGCGCGGCTCGATGAACTCGAGGAGGTCGCCGTAGTCGCGCCGAATGAGCTCTGCGCGTCGCTGTTCGAGGACGGCACTCGTGAGTGGCTGCGCTTGCGCCGCACACTCGACGGCGATGGTCTCCACCTGTCGTCGCGTGAGTCCCACGGCGAGACGCGCGGTACGCCGCCCATCGGCACCGTCGGCGAACACGACGTTGCGCCTCGCCATGGTCTCCGCGAGGAACGCGGTAATCGTCTCCTCGTTCGGGCGACTGAGCTCCAGCGTCACTGCCACCTCACGGAGCTCCGGGTGGAGGTCGGTGAGCGAATCGGTGACGAGCACGAGGAGCGTGTTCGTGTCATCGTATGCCGGCTCGATCGCAAACCGCCGCAACCGCGCGAGGAGCGCGCGATCCTCCTGCTGGAGAAAGTGCGTCGGTGCGTTGGGGAAGGTGAGCTGTGCTTCGGTGACGATCACGCGGAGTGGAATGGGAACCTTGCGCATCCCATCACCATATCCGATCTTCTCGCGGCCCTGGCAGACCTCGTCCAGGAGTCCGAAGAACTCCACGGGCTTCCGCGCCGCGACGAAGCGATTGATCTCCGCGCCAAGGATGCCCATCATCCGCGCCACCCCGTCGGCCTCCGAGTTCATGAACCGCGTGCCATGCCCCACGCCGTAGTGCATCCAGATGCGCGACGCGCGCTGCGCCAAATCACTCGAGAGGTGGGCGTAGAGTGCATCCGGCAGCGTGCGGAGCGCCACCCGCTCCTCCCCCGTGAGACCCGGGAACAGGTCTCGGGTATTCCCGTGGAGGATGAACAGGCGCTCTCGCCCGCCCGCGTAACGCCGGGCAATCGTCTCAAAACAGGTGCTATGGTCCACAGCTACCTCCTACACTCATGGCGTGTGAAGCGGGCCTCGACGCGGTATGCGCCGAGGCCCGTGGTACTCCTCAAGTGGTCGTGGTGACCATGAGGTCAATGTCGGACAGCGCACCGTCCATGAGCGGCGTCATCGCCTCCACGAACCGCTCGGTATCCTCGACATCCGTCGCGAGCGCTTCCATGCACTGCACGACTTCCTCTGCCTGGTACTGCGTCGCCGAGACCCTCGTGAGGATGAGATCAAACCCATCCGGAAACGCCTCGAGCTGCGCGGTGACGCGACGATCATGCTCGCGGCACTGCTGCAGGATGCTGAGCCGATTCTCCAGCAACCGCGCGTGCGAAAGGCGATGCGCTGCAGTTGCGGGCTCATCCTGGGCGAGCTGTTGGAGATTGGTGATCTGTCGCTCAATGGTACCAATGAGGTGATTGCCATCGAGCGAACCCTGACGACGATGACGCTCCACGGGATCGCGGTGCACCGTGTCCTCTCCTTCCGAAGACACGACGAGAGCACCAACGACGCGCCGCATAAACGACAGACGCACCGGCGGCACCGGAGCATCTTCCACGAGGTCGAGACGCTCGCCGGTGAGGTTCTGCAAGTACCCGATCCGCGACCACACGAACTTGAGGTACTTGGTGAGCATGTCGTCGAGCCGCCGGAGCATCGTATCCTCGGCGTCTCGCACGATTTCGGACCGGTCGTTCGCGATGCGTGCCACGCGATCGCGGATGTTCACGAGCTTCGTGTACTGGTTGAGGTAGTGCGGGATCGCACTGCTCCACACCCAGCCCGCGAACGGTTCCTGCTCCATCGTCGCCGTGATGCGCCGGTGAAGCACATCGCGCTCGCGGCTACGCGCGGCGAGCCGCTCGGCCTGTTCATCCTTGAGGATGTCTGTGATGTACCGCCGGTTTGCGGTTGCATGGATCATCCATGCGCTCGACCCCAACCCCCAGAGGATGAGGGGAAGCGGACCGAGGACAATACTGCAAAAACCTGCAATAACACCGCTCGCGATGTTCCCGGGCGCGTTGAACGCCCGCACCGCGTTCTCCTTTGCGAGGGACTTCCCATCCATGGGCACTCCTTCCTCGCCCCTGATGTCGGAGCGGACTTATCCTGATTGTGAAGGAAGTATGAAGCCACTTCGGCTCCCGTCCGCGCCGCGCTTGGAGGAGCGGTGCGGCGCGGGCGGGAGGTGGAGTGGTGGAGCGGGGCCCGATGCGTATCGGACCCCGCTCGCCTGCTAGAGATTGCTGAAGCGTTTCCGGAGCGTACGGGCGCACTCGTCAAGGCCGGGGGAATCCCACGTGGGGCTCTGCCACCAGGCGAGGCCGAGAGGCACGAGATCAATGACCTCCTGGATCCTCGCGCCCGGGATGATCGCGCCGTGCTCATCGCGGTCGCGTCCCATGAACCAGATCGTATCCGCCGCGAGCACCGTGGCGTCCACATCGTGCGACACGACGATGACCGTGTTGAGCTCGTGCATTCCCGCGACCTCGAAGATGAGATCAACGACCGTCTGCACCTGGATGGGATCGAGCCCGGAGAACGGCTCGTCCATGACGATGAAATGCTCAGAGCACATGAGCTGCTGCGCGATGGCCACGCGCTGGCGCTGACCGCCGGAGAGCTGCGCGGGGTAGAACATCGCGCGGTCGGCCATGTGGAACCGCTCGAGGTAATGGTACGCACGCTGGGTCGCCTCGGCACGCGTATTGCCAGCTCGTCTGCCGGCAACGACGAGGTTGCTGAGGACGCGACGGCGCTCGAAGAGCGGGTAGTGCTGGAAGACGACGCCCACCATGCCGCGCTGCGCGGGCAGGAGCTCATGGCCGATGAACACCGCACCGGAGTCGGGACGGTTGAGGCCGGCGATGATCCGGAGGAGCTGCGTCTTCCCCACACCCGACGGCCCGAGGAGGCCGATGACCTGGCCGGTCACGTGCCCGGGTCGAACGACATCCCGCACCTCGCAGGTGAGATCACGGAGGATGCGCTTGTCACCGAACGCGAGGGAGATCCCCTCGGCACGAAAGATGACACCATTGTCCTTCCGATCATCCACGAAGTTCGTCGCCATGGTTACCTCCGTTCCAGGGTGAAGAATGCGTATGGGCACACGATGCGCTTCATGAATCCGAAGCAGGCATCCTGTCCCAACCCGATGGCGAGCAGCGTGAGCTGCACCGCGAAGATGGACGCGAGGTGGAAGTGCTTGTTCTGGTCGAGGAGCATGGCTCCCACGCCGCCCTGCGTCCGTGAGATGCCCTCCACCATCGGGAGCATCATCCATCCGATCGCCGCGTTCTGCCGCAGCGCGTCAATGGCGCGGTCCACCGTCCCGAGGACGACGACCTCCCACACGACACGCCACTCGGACATGCGCAGCGTGCGGGCGAGATCGAACCGGTCCCGCGCGATGTTCGCCACTTCGTCCGCCATGGTCGTCACGAGGAACACCGAAATCCCGCAGACGAGGAGCGCGAGCTTCAACGGCCGACCGGTCCCCACGAGAATCGTGAACAGGAACGGGAGCCCGATGAGCCCGAGGAATCGCCCCTTCGATACCGCCGCGACGATCGGCCGCAGGAGCGGGAGCACGGTCGCGTACGACACCCCGAACGAGAAGATGCTCGCGATGGCGATGGCCTCGATGTACAGCACGAAGCTCGTCCCGAGCTCGCGCGAGAGCCCCTGGTTCATCCAGAGTTCCGGAAACGCCGCGAACACGTCACCAGGCGTCGGCAGAACCTCGAAGGGTGAGTTCACCCACACGAGGAGCGCGGTCATCGTCCAGCCTATCGCGATAATCGCCATGACGCGCGATGAAACGACCCGATTGGGCAGGAATGCCTGCCCGAGCGTCCTCAATACTTGCATGTGCTCTCTCCTTTCTTGCTTCAGAGCAGTAGTGAAGGAACCGTGACGCACCATTGTGCATCTCCGAACATCGTTCTGGAGAACGGTGCTCGGAGATGTGCCCGACCATGAGGGTCGGGCACGGTACATGCTGGATTCGCTTGCTAGTTGGACGTGCCGATCACCACCTCGACGCGTCGGTTCTGCGCACGACCCTCGGGGGTCACGTTGGACGCCACGGGCCTGGTCTGGCCGTAGGCGACGACTTCGACGCGATTCTTGGGGAAGTTCACGGGGTCACGCTTCTCGAGCCAGTGCTTCACCGCGAACGCGCGCGCCTCCGACAGCGCGAAGTTCTGATCGGCGTTGCCCGTAGCATCGGTGTGCCCCTCAACCACGACCTTGGCCCTGCCGGCGATGACGAGATCGCTGGAGAGCTGCTGGAGATCCTGGAAGGCGCCATTCGAGAACGTCGCTTTGCCGGAATCGAAGCTGATGTTCCAGCTCCTCCGAGAGATGACCTGCTGTACCGAGGTATGCGCTGCGAACGTCGGCTGATCCGGTGCGGCCCGCGGAGCGCCGCGTGCGACGATGCGCTCGAGGAAACTCGTGTCCACGACGTGCTCGTACGGCTGGTAGCTCGGCACGAGGTTCGGGTACTGCTGAACCACGATGTTGCCGAACGTCTCGTACGTCGCGCGGTAGAGGGACGTGGACCCGGGCGCGCAGGACTGGAGGCCGAAGAGCTTGCAGTTGTCCGCGAGGTTATTCACGGAGCTGCCGCCGCGCTCGACCATGAGGCCTTGCTTGTCCGACTCGGTGACGCCCTTGAAGTACTTGTAGATGTACGCGGCGTCGGCGCCCTGCTCGTGGTACACGATGGCCGCGAGCGCCGAGGCCCGCCGCATCGCATCGTCCGAATCCCGCATCGTCTGGTTGGCATCGAACGATGCCTCGAGCATGCCGTCCACGAGCCGCGTGTGGTCGCGCATCCACTTGCGGATGCCGATGACCGCGTTGGGCATCTGGTAGTAGTACGTGTCCGTCGCGACGATGCGCACGAGGCCACCACGCTGGTCGGCCACGATGTTGTCGCCCGGCGTCCACGTGGCCACGCCGTCCGCGCACACCTTCCGCTCCTCGCCGGTCTTCTTGCCCTTGGACACGACCGGACGGGTCTCGCACGCATTGGCGACGTACTTGTTCGCCGCGTCGGTGTACGAATCCGCTGCCATCCAGTTGATGCAGTTCGGATCGTACGTCCGCTCGTCGGGGTTGTTGCAGATGCCGTTATCACCGGCAAACTTCATGCCGATGTCCCAATCACCGTCGCGGAGGTACGCCAGGATGACCGCGCCACGCATGTTCTGCGGATCCAAACGCCATGAGACCGGCCCCATGAGCGCGTCCTCGCCGCGCGAGTAGCCCAGCGAGCCCACGACCTGCGCGCGGTACTCGAGCCCGAGCTTCTCGAGCGTCGCGTTGACCTCGGTGAGAATGGCGGCGGTGCCGTCACCCATGAACGAGACGAACGCGTAGCCATCCCTCGGGTACTCCTCGCCACCTGCGTACGCCTGCGCGAACTTCACCAACCCGCTGAGCTGGTTGGGGACCTCATCCTCGCGGACGAGGGTCAGGTTCACGCCCTTCGCGCACATCGCGGAACCGCGGGCGGACTGTGGTCCACCGTTGGCCAGGATCATACCGTTGTGCGTGTTCCAGAACCACAGCCCCCAACGCACCTCCGGGAGGTCTCCGCACCCGGGCTGAAGCTCGCTCGGCGAGACCTGCGGGAACACCCCGAGATCCTGCTTGGCGGTCAGCCGCTGCGGCAGCGTCACGTCACCGCGATCCGGCAATGTCACCTTGAGCGGCACGCTCGACTCCGCCACATGCCTCTCCGGAAACCACGACGCGAGGCGATCGCCGATGCCGGGCCCGAACGCCCGGACACTGAAGAACGCGATGGAACCCAGCACACCGACGATGAGCAACCATGCAAACCACGACAGCTTCTTCCCCTTCATTCTACCCTCTCTTCCTTTTCTTGTTTTCGTTTTTTCTGTTGCGCTTTCGGTACAGCTAGACGGCCTTCCCACCCGGGTCGGGCAACGCGGACGCGGCCTCGGCCACACCCTGCTGACGCTGCATCTCAGCCACGAGACGATCGAACTCGCTCGCGGCAACCGCGTCGCCGGACTGCGCCTCGAGGTCCTCAAGCTGGCGCTCGATCGAGCCCCCCGCGATCTCATCCACGAGCTCCACGCGGCCAACCTGCTGGTCAATGGCGGCCTCCAGCTCGGCGATGGCCTGATCGTCACCCTCGACGCTCAAACCGGAGAGCAGATTCTGCATCTGCTCGCGCTGCTGCGCACTGCGGAGCCGCGCGATGTTCGTCTGCATACGCTGCGTGAGGTCCTTGATGCTGGCCTCGGACTTGCGCAGATCGCGCTTCACCTGCTCGGCACTCTGCTGGAGCCCACTGACGGTCGGGCGTTGCTCGTCCCGACGTTTCACGAGACCTTCCTTCTTCCTCGTGAGGAGCGCACCAACCTCCTTCATCGAGGTATCGCCACCTACTGCACGTTGTACGGCGACCTTGAGCTTCGCGTCGGTCTCTGCGAGCTCGCGCTCGATCTCATCGAGCACGCGCTGCTGGCTGATGAGGTTGCCCTTCACCATGCCGGCGGCTCGGAGCAACTTCTCGTGCATCTCACGCGCCTTCTGGATCTGACCTCGGTACGTTTCCTCCGGGAACGCGATCGCGGCGTCCGTAATCATCATGCTCACCACGCCACGCCAGATATTCCTGAACATCGAGAACAGCCGACCCATACCTACCTCCCTTTCCTTGTGGTCATCACACCTACTCGTTGACGGGTACACCCTGCGCCGTGAGGGCTTCCTGCAATGCCGACAGGCGGCGCTGCTCCTCCACGACGCGGGCAGCGAATCCTTGAACCGACGAAAGATCGCGCGCTTGCGCGTCGCTCGCCTCCTGCGCTTCCTGCGTGAACTTCTGCTCGAGCGCTTTGATTTGCGCGTTGAGCTTCTCGACCTCGGCGATGGTCTGAGTCCGTGCCTCATCGAGTTCCGCCTTGCGCTTGCTCTGCGCGTCGCTCACGTTACGCTGCTTCATCGCGACGAGCTTCGAGAGTGCCTCAGCGCGCTGCGCGAGTGTCTTCGTCACCGCAGGAACGTCCGCCGCGAGTGCCGCAACGGTCGCTTCCAGTGCAGCCGCGCGAACTTCGGGCACCTTGCCCGCGAGTCGTGCGTCTGCGGCGAGGAGCTTATCCGTCGCCTCATCGCCCACGGTCTTCGTGAGCGCGTAGAGCTCGCCGAACGGTGTGGTGAACACGTCGATCTCACGCCTGGGTACTCGCGTCTCCGGGCCGCCGATGACGCCGCTTTCCGCGGTGAGCGACTCGACATCAGACGGGTCTACGACTCCGCCGGATCCAAGTCCTGACATGTCCGGCTGTTCTTCCGCGTCTGAGGTGAACAGCAAGCTCCTGAGCGTATCGCCAAAACCACCGGGCCTCTTCTCCGGTTCTTTGTCATCTGCTGCCACGTCACACCTCCTCCGGGCACCTTGTCGTGCCCATTGCTAGCGAATCCAGTTGAGAATGAGCTCTCCACGGGGCATGCCCATAGAAAAAGCTCCCCCATAGAGCCCCTCAACGTAACATAACAGAGCGCACCTGTCAAGGCGGCACCTGAGACGATCTATTGCGCTCAACGAAGCAAAAATATCCAAACACATAAACCGTCTTAAACCCTGTTTCGATGAAACTGCGCTACGATGGTCTTCTATGCAGCTCGCCTTCATCCTCGGCCGTGAACCGCACCTCTCCATCGCGGAACTCTTTGCGGTGCTTGGTGACGATGCGGATTGGGGAAACGCGCAACTCTCCGGCGAGGCGCTCGTGCTCGACCTCCACCATCGCGGCGCATCGCCCGAAGCCGCAGCGGCCGTACTCATGGACCGCCTCGCCGGTGTGCAGAAGATCGCGACGGTGCTCGGACACATCACGCGCGATGCGGTGCGCGCCGACACCATCGCGCAGCACATCTCCGCAAGCGCACACCCAGACCAGCGCGTCCGCTACGGGTTCTCCGTCTACACCCTCGGCGGCGATGCGCGGGCTGTGGAACATGTGCGGAAGAACATCCGACAGAGCACAACGGACGTGAAGCAGCGACTGGAATCAGCCGGACGCAAAGTACGCCACGTCACCTCGCGCGACGCGACGCTCTCGACGGTGACGGTCGCCGAGCAGAAGCTCCTGCCGGAGAAGAACGGTGTCGAGCTTGCGTTCCTCGTCACGGACGACGGCATCGTGCTCACGCGCACGCTCGCCGTTCAGCCCTTCAAGGCCTGGAGCACGCGCGACTACGGTCGCCCACGCCGCGATGCGCGCTCCGGCATGCTCCCGCCAAAGCTCGCGCGGATGATGGTGAACATCGCGCTCGGCACGACGCGCCCGGATGCGGAAGGCGGTGCAACGCTCCTCGATCCCTTCTGCGGTTCCGGCACCATCCTCATGGAAGCGATGCTCCTCGGTATCCCGCGCATCATCGGCACCGACGTCAGCGCGGGCGCAGTAGCAGATACTCAGGAGAACGTGGAATGGGTCCGACGCGCCGCACGCGCGATTGCACAGTACCCCACGCAAACCGTCTCCGTAACGCCCTGCGACATCCACGGGCTCGTGCACTGCATGACCGAACCCATCACCACCATCGCCACCGAGCCCACCCTCGGCCCACCTCAGCCGCGCGCTGCGAGTACACGGCTGCCGGCCGAACTCTCCACCCTCTACCTCGACGCATTCCGACAGTTCGCGAAGGTACTCAAACCCGGTGCCCGCGTAGCGTTCGTGTTCCCGCAGGCCACCCACCTCCACGGTCTCAACCCGCAACCATTCTGCGCGGCAGTCACCGCGCTCGGCTTCACGCAGGAAAACCCGTTCCCACCGGCACTCCGCAACCATCCCGTGCTCAAGGGAAAGGAACACCTCCCGTACGCGCGCACCAACCAGCGCGTCGGCCGTCGCATCCTCCTCTTCACACGACAGCGCACGGACAAACAGCAAACAGAGCGCCGATAATCGGCGCTCTGTTTGCTTTCCTGCCCACCCATCTGTCATTGCGAGCGAAGTGAATCCTCACCCCCCTCCGTCATTTCGACCGAGCGAGTCCGCGAGGGAGCGGAGAAATCTCACACGCTCCATAGGTCGCATGTGATCTTTCGGTGCAAATACCTTCGGCCTCAATAGAAAACGGGGCACCGATAATCAGTGCTCCGTTTTCTATTCTTTCCAATGATCTCCTACATCCCTGCGGCCGTAGGACGGTTCACGTTCCGATTAGCACTCCCACCGCGACCGATGATGAATCGGAGCGACTGCTCCACATGATCCGCGAGCTCCTCGCCGCTTTTCATATTCGGCACACGCTTTGCGGTCGTCTCGATGGTATCCTGAATCATCTTGCGCGCAGCCGGACTCTCGAGGTGCCAGATACCCGCCTCATCCATGGCACCGGTCTCCTGGAGTGCCGCACGGATATCTGCATTGCGTGCGACCGCAAAAAGGCGATCGAGTGCAAAACTGCGGTACACCGGCGCGCCCTGCGGTGCCTGCTTGAGGAGCTCCATCGCGCGTTCTTTGGGAACGTACTCCTTCGCGGCGTCGGCAACTTTTGCGTCGAGCTCATGCCTGGTCTGCTCCGTCGCAGCCATCGCACCCCCAGCCGCGTTGCGCGCTTCCAGGCCGTAGCGGAGGAGTGCGAGTTTCGCCGACTCCACAATGAACCGCATGCCATCCGACTGCATGGCGAGTGCGCTGCCCTGGAGCACGCCCTTATCGGAGAGCCGCGTCTTGAGTGCCTCGTCACCACCATTGAACCGGAGGTGCAGGAGGCCCGCCACAACATTGGATGCCAGTGCGTCCACCTGCTTCTCCTTCAACATGGGACCCAGCGACTGCTCCGCGTATGTCTGCGTGAGCTGCTGCGTCCACGCATCAACCGTTTCCTCAATGTGCACGCGCAGCTGCTCCGGCGTGTGCGTCGCCGGAAGCTCCGCGGGCGCGGACGGCTCGCGAAACCGATCGGCCGCCCGCTCAGCATCTTCCTGTGGGCTCGGAATGGGATTGCGCTCAACGTTCATAGAATGGGGAATTACCAGTACTGCTTTAACAGTACACGATAGCCCAAAATGGTGCATCTGTCAAGCGCACCGCGCGCGGGAACGATATCGCACGGCACGGACAAAAGGACAAACACACAAGAAACCCCCCACCCTTTCAGAAGGGTGGGGGATCAAAGTATCAAAGTACAAATCTCATGGTTTGACTGGGTCCGAGGCGCGCGAACCCCAGCGATCGTCGGAGGCGCCGAGGATGGCAGC